>NZ_JAGHZN010000018.1:0-85362 GCF_017746735.1 Roseofilum sp. Guam
ATAGTTGTCAGTCTACAAGATTTGGGTATAACCCGCCCCTACAGATCTCTGTAGCGTAAATAAATAGATTTGATATTACTCAAGATAGTGGAGAGTATATCTTTCATAAATCTTTGGTTAAAAACCCGTATTTTACAGGATTAATTAATTACATGATAGAATCCCCCTATACGCTTCAAGTTTCTTTCAACCTCAATTCAGTAGTCTCGACAATTTACGGAAATGAATAATTTAAATTATTCTGAGAGATACGTGTGCTTCTAAAGGATATCATCCCGCTTCTCATGAGAGGGTGATATCAAAAAAGACAAACAACAACAGACAGAGTTTTAGCAGAATTAATCATGACCTACAAGACGACAACTCAGTTCCTCGGAACATTAACGACTCTCGGTTTAGCTACACTCTTTACCTCCCCTGCACAAGCAGCCTCTTTAGGAGGAACGTTCAGCGTTTTCCTCGATTGTAACAATGATGGCATGGCCCACCAGAGAAACCAAAACATCAATGGTTGGCAATTCACTCAAGATGCAGTTGGAGATAATACAGACGGCCCGCTATACGACATGCGAGGAATGGCTACTACGGTAACCAACGATGGGAAAGTCGTTGTGGTGATGACTGGGAACACAAGTATTAATGGCGAAGGAAGCGATCGCAGTAGCAACGCGATCGCTTGGGGTGACCTCTTCTTCACTTCTGGTAAGCAAACCTTTGAAGAAGCTCAAAACGCCGGTAAGCTCTTTGCGATTAACTTCTCCCAAGCCAATGATTCTAATGCTCCTGAAGTCGGTGTTTACAATAGTGTGACCGCTCAAGGGGTAGGGATGCACAACTTTGGTCACCGCACCTATAGCAACTACATGGATTTGGTGGACTCTGATGTCACCAACTTCTTTGGAGATATCCAATCCAATGAGCTAGGTGGGAATAACCCCTACTACAACCTCACTGGGCCAGGATACAATGTGATGGCTCAAGGAACTCGTGCCTACAATGATGGATTTTCTTTTGTTGACAGCACTCGTTTGAGTGATTTAGGATTTGATGCTTCTGGATTTGATCATGCAGGAGAACACCTCATTGCCTTTGAATTCAATCTCAAGGCTTTGACCCAACCGCTCCCCCTAGATGAGCAAGCCGAACAACTAGGTGTGGAATGGATTTGGGATGATGACTTCCAGACCATCAAGGATGAGTATAATCGTCTCCAGGCTGAACAAAAGCGGATCTGGAATGAAGAAATTAAAGACCATTGGAACGAGAACAAAGAGATTCGGAAAGGAACTCCTAGTTTCAATGAAATCTCGGCTAATCGACAAGTCGCTTTAAACGTCAGAAATGCAGCGAATACCATTCAAAGGCAGATTAAATTTATCTCTAAAACAGAAGGGCAGATTGCCGAGTTGAATGAGAGAGAAGCCAACGATCCCACCTGGAACACTAAAGATGAGAAATACCGCAAGTTCCTCCAGGATGAGATCAAGAACGCCAACAAGGAAATCCAGAAGATTAATGAGAAGTACGGAACTGAGGCTTTAGCCACAGCTCAGGATGACTGGAAAACAGCAAACCGTGCTTATGGCGACTTAATCAATCAAATCCGTGCAGATAACCCTAGATATGTAGCCAATGAAGACGCGATGGTAGAACCGACAGCACGTCGCAAAGCAGCGATCGCCAAACGCAATGTACAAAAACAAAAGCGTAAAGGTTTAAAGCGGGAGATTCAAGACCTTCTCGCCGGTACGCGCCAAGAGATCGTAGCCCAAGCTAAGGCCAAAGAACAGGCCTTGGAGGAAAAATATGGAGTACGGACTTCGGCGAGCGATCGCACAGCTACTACCATCGCCAAGGTTGAAGACCCCGTTGGCGTACCCGAACCCTCTGCTGTGGCTGGTTTAATGTTACTCGGTTTGGGCACTACTCAACTGCGTAGAAAGAATAACGGCTAAGGAGTCGGATCGATCCAGCACTTTGTGCTGTAATGAGGTCTAAATTTTTCTTTTAAGGGCATTCCCATGAAATGTCCTTAAAATGGGCGCTATAGCATCAAAAATGGTTTACCCTTCTGCTGATTACCCTTCTGCCGATTACCGCGCGAAGCGCTGTATCATTAACAGGTCGGTCTGGAAAAAGTTGACATGCCTAACGCTAATCCTCGTCAAGTTGCATTTTCAATTCTCAAGGAGATCGATCGCCGCGACACTTATACCGATGTAGCCTTAAATCGGGGCTTGAATGGGGCACAACTGGCAATGGTAGACCGGGGTTTGGTCACAGAATTGGTGTATGGGGTCGTGCGACGCAAGCGATCGCTCGATGCGCTGATCGGTCAATTTGCTCGTAAACCGATTGAGCAGCAACCGGCGGATTTACGGTTAATTTTCTATTTAGGCTTGTATCAACTGCGGTATCTGAATCAAATTCCAGCTCCTGCGGTGGTGCATACGACGGTGGAGTTGGCAAAAAATAATGGTTTACGAGGCTTATCTGGAGTGGTAAATGGAGTATTGCGACAGTATACGAGGTTACCTGGCGATCCCCTGAAGTTACCCGATCCAGTTGCCCAACGTTTGGCAATTCTCCATAGTTATCCCGACTGGATCGTGGAAAAATGGTTAACCCAACTCGGGGAAACGGAAACGGAACAGTTATGTGAGTGGTTTAACCATCCTCCCCATCTGGATCTGCGGGTGAATATTCATAAAACTTCGGTGGAAGCAGTCGAAAAGGCTTTCCAGGACTCGGATATTCCGGTGGAGCGACTGCCCTATTCTCCCCAAGGGTTGAGATTATTGAAAAAAGTAGGAGCGGTGCAGCAGTTACCCGGTTTTGAGCAAGGATGGTGGAGCATCCAAGATGGTAGCGCCCAACTGGTGGGGTATTTGCTCGATCCACAACCCGGAGAAGTGGCGATCGATGGGTGTGCTGCTCCTGGAGGCAAAACGACCCATTTAGCCGAATTAATGGGTGATCGCGGCACAATTTGGGGATGCGATCGCCAAGGTTCGCGCTTGAAAAAGGTCAGCCAAAATGCTCAACGTCTGGATTTACACTCGATTAAAACCCGTGTAGGGGATCTGCGCGAGATTGAGGAGTTTTCCAAAAAGGGCGATCGCGTCTTAGTCGATGTTCCCTGTTCCGGGTTAGGGACACTCCACCGTCATGCCGATGCCCGGTGGCGACAGTCTCCAGAGTCCATTGAACAGCTATCGATGCTACAACAGGAACTGTTGACAAAAGCCGCATCTTGGGTGAAACCTGGGGGACTTTTGGTCTACTCCACTTGTACCCTCGACCCCCAGGAAAATGAGCAGGTGATTAGCCTCTTTTTAGACCAGAACCCCCAGTGGAAGATTTCTCCCGTGCGATCGCGTCAGCGATGCGGAGCATTATCGCCAGAACCCTTAGCTCATTTGTCTACCCCTGAAGGCTGGATTAAGATTTGGCCTCACCGTCATCAGATGGATGGCTTTTTTATGGTGCGCCTCCAACTCACGTAGAGCGCTACGCACTAGAGGAGAACAAAGCTTTAAGAGTCTGTTTTGTCTTTATTCATGTCGGGAATATAATCGGGTTTTTCTGCATCTTCCCATCCTGCGGGGCGCTTAGAGTTGTACCAGGCGATCGAACCGATCGCCACCGCAGCAATAAATCCAACCACATACACCAGGGTAAAGGCGAGAGGAAACGATCCAGCTTCCATGAGGATTAACATACGATGAAGTCCTGTTTTAAAAGTCATCTTTCAGGATATAGCGGTTTCGGCAATTGATCGCCCAAACCACTCATTTATAGTCCTTTCAACTATCCATCAGACCGGATTGTAAGAGCGAACAACCGTTCACTCTTACAGCTATCATAGGCTACCCGATCAAACGCTAAAACCCGAAGTACCAAAAGCTATTGCCTTATCCCTCTTGCGTTTATCGAGTAGTCCCACACGAGACAGGCCTTAAATTGCGTTTATTTCCCTCAAACCCATCCGAAACCCAACCGGAGACTGGAGAAATGATAGAAACCCAAGATCGCCCGGTACTATCCATTCGAGCTGTTGTCGATCGCAGCATTACCAGAGTTCCTGGAGTTAACGTTTCAACAACCATCCCTGCTTCCGTAGGTACAGAGCGCACATTGAGACCATCATCAACTAAAGGGGTGACTCGATGACATAAACTCGTGCTGGGTTGAGCCAGAGCAGTTGAGGTACGACTCGGTAGAGCAGGAACTCTTGAAGAGGACTCTTCACACTCCTTTAAGCGCCCTTGTTGAATAAATCCCGGACGGGGTTCTAGTACCGTACGCCATCCATCCACTAACTCTGTTGTCATCACAACAGATTCATCAGGAAGAACACTTCTAATCGGTTTAGATCCGGTAGAAGGGTCTTGATAAATAAATGTACCCACACTAGCACAGAGGGTAATTTTTTCCGTTGTACAGAGTTTGAGGTCTCTAGTACGGACAAAACCTACAGTTGGCTCAGTGATAGCGATCCATCCATTTTGTACGTTTCCCCCTAAGATCACCCGATCGTTGACTTGAAGGGCACGAATTTTGCCCGAATCATCACTAGGTTCGTAGTGGATGAAAGTTCCCCGACCAGCAGCCCGACATTCTCCGGTAATATCTTCAGCCTGGGACACATAGGATGGTATTGGAGAGGCGATCGCTGGTAGCGATCGACCTGGAAAATGAGCCATCATTAATCCGAAAATGACTAACCCATGAAGGCCGTATTTCATACTGCTATACTCCTCAAGTAATCTGAATCCTGAGCAAGCTATGACCCACTGCTGTTGGAGTGCGATCTTCTGCCCTTTAGTCTTTTCAGTTAAGGATATATCATCAAATCCCCTTTGATCCGGTTCTTTATTCCGGAGTCAGAAATGGTAAAGTAGAACCTGAACTAGCATAGTCAGTTGTCCACCTTTGTATTTTTTTTGTCTAGCTTCAGTTATCCCAAATACTCCTATGAAGCTCAAATCTACAGTTACAGCCTTGATATTGTCCTTATTGGCGGTTGGGGCAACCGCCCAAATCAAGAGCAATCAAACTCAAACCTTTGCTTGTGGCGCTTCCCGTGATGGTATTCCCACAACGCTTGCTCTCGTTCCTAGAGGAAATATTCCCATTATTCGCTGGGTTTCTGAATATTTTACGCCTTTTGGCTACGATCCTCAGACTCGATGCGAACAAGTTTCCAATCGCCTACAAACCTACCAGGAACAGGGAATTGCTAATTTTATCACTACGGGTATTCAAGATGGTCTGGATGTCATTTGTGTCTCTAGTGTCTTGGGAGGACCCTGTACAGGACTCCTGTTTACCCTCCAACCAGGAGAGAGTGCAAGTCGTGTCATTCAGGATTTATTTGATGTCGGTCAATATGGTTTAAATCCTTTATTACAAGGGTCAAATACGGATCAAATCTATATTGATTTAAACCAACTCATGGATCAAGCTACCGTAGAAAATGATTCAGTAAATTCTCGTTAGTCAGAGCTAAAAAATAGGTTTAGGAACCGAGATCGGTTCTTTTTTTTGTCTTTTCTCTATTGAACTAACTCCCTAATTTTTGTTGGCAAACTTGAAGTGATCCATTTTTCTCGCTACACTAATTAATAGACTCAACACAACCGTAGCTAGTGTTTAAACTGCCCTTGTGTTAAGTGTTCTTTCTTCCTCACTACTGTTGTTCACTTACTCAATCAGTTTGGTGTTTTTTTACACTCAGTAACTTAATTAAATGACACCAAACACCCAACTCAACCTTGATGGCTGATTGAGCTTCAATCCTTCGGTTTCAAGGGAGCAATATATGCTTTTTTATGCCCAAAAATGGGGATTGCTGGAAGAATAATTCGCGAGTAATGCTCTGATGATCCGGACAATTGACTGAACTGAATGAACTACAAAATAGTCTTTCTGATTAATCTCTCTCTTTTAAGTTCCTACTGTTCTTTCTGTTGGACTGTTTTTCTAGTCCTACTTATTGACATAAATTTGGATACTCGCTTTCGTAGAGGGGTGGGAAGCTACCTCGGATTTCATACAAGGGGTTTTACCCCTATTCCCATAAACGGTATTATGTGATATGGAGGAGTGCATTTTAGTAAGCCAAGCCCATCAGAATAGAGGTGGGATGAGGGTAATTCATAGATTGGGAGTGGATTAACAATGAAACGCCTCGTGATAGTGTTGGTGGCTGGTCTAAGCAGTTTATCCCTAGGGCTATCCTTAAAACTGCTTCATGAGCAAGTGTCTTATCCTCTCTGTAACCATACTCCTAATGGAACTAGCTTATCATATACAGAAATAAAAAACATAGCTCAGACAATTACAGTTAAAGTGAATACTGGAACCACTGGGGGTTCAGGAACCTTAATTCACCGAGATGGAGCAATTTATACGGTTTTAACGACTCGTCATGTCATTGCAACAGGAGACTCTTATCAGATCGAAATGCCTGATGGTCGGGTTTATCGAGCTAGGGTTCTCCAAGATTTACCTCTGAATCAGCAAGATGTAGAACTCCTACAATTCCAATCATCAGAGGATTATCAAGTTGCTCAACTGGGATCATCGGCGACGTTAATGATCAATGAAAAAGTTATAGCAGCGGGATTTTCAGATGAGACACAAACTTTGAATTTAACCAAAGGCGAAATTACGTTGATTCCCGATCAATCCCTACAACAGGGATATCAGATCGGATATACCAACGATATTTATAAAGGGATGAGTGGGGGCCCAGTCCTAAATTTGAGGGGAGAACTGATGAGTATTAATGGCATGATGCCTTACCCTCTCTGGGGCAATCCCTATGTTTTTGAGGATGGATCTCGACCCAAGGTTCCCTTGCAAAATCAAATGAGAGAAGTGGCTTGGGGTATTCCCATACACCGAATCGCTGAAGCTGTTCCAGAATGGGTTAATCTGAACTTAGTTCACCAAGTGGATGCGATCGCCCAAAAAACAACGGTCTTGATTGCTAACTCTAAAAGTATTGGCTCTGGGATCATCATTGGCCAGAATAATTCAACCTATTATGCCTTAACCGCCGAGCATGTTATCCGTAACCCAACGGATTACCACCTGGTGGCTCCAGATGGTCAGTGTTACCCCATCAACCCAGAACAAATACGACCTCTAAAAGGTGTAGATTTAGCCATTGTAGAATTTGAGAGTCATCGACCGTATCAAGTCGCGACGTTAGGAAACTATGATTGGCGTAGCTCCGAGAGCTTAAATTATGTCTTTGTATCCGGTTGGCCAGTATCTTCTCCAAAGCGAACCTCCCATCCTCCCACACGCCTCTTAAGTACTGGGCGGTTGCTCAGTCAGGATTCCCAGATCCAAAGTGCCCTAGAAGTAACCCAAAGGCAACCGGGAATTGAGTCTTTATCTCTAACCTATGGCTATGAAATGGTTTACTCTAATTTGACTGCTCCCGGAATGAGTGGAGGATTAATATTAGATACTCAAGGTCATGTGATTGGGGTTCATGGTCGGGGTTCGGGGGAAATTAAAGAAGATGAAGAGGGGGAAATTCGTCCCCTGAAGTTGGGCTATGGAGTGGGAATCCCCATTGAGACCTTTTTGGACTTAGCCTCTTCTGTGGAAATTGATCCCGCCTGGCTAAAGTTAGACTCTAATCCTCCCCCGCAGTTACACGCCACTGCACTTGAGCATATCCGGGACTCTCTGTTGAAACATTTGGAAATACCAGGGAGTAGTACGGATAAGATTGCCTGGTTTAATTATGGTATGAACCTCTGGCAATTGGAGCAGTACGAAGAAGCAATGCTCGCCTTTAATTGGGCTATTCAACAGGATCAATCTTTCTATCAAGCTTGGTACGGTTTAGGCATGATGTTGCGCTTTCAAAAACGCTACAACGAGGCATTAGCTGCTTTTGAAGAAGCCATTACTGAAAGTGAGGGCACCTTTGCACCGGCTTGGCGGGCGCGAGCAGAAGAACTAGTCTGGTTAAATCGATATGATGAAGCTCTGAAATCCATTGAACAGGCGATTACTTTAGTTCCTCATGATATTCATCTCCAAGAGCTACAAGGTCATTTATTACAAAGACTCCAGCGCTACTCAGAGGCAATTCAAGTGTATGAAGAAGCTCTGAAATTATGGCATAGAGATCAAGGGGTTGGCCTTTCCGCCCAGATCGCCGATCAGGAGGGGGGTGAACATCAGGCTTTATGGGATCATTCATCTCCTTTGAATTTACCAGACAATATGGCGATGATCTATGAAAATCGGGGAGATATGAGAGGAGCAGTCACGGGAAAATTACGGGTGATTTCCCATGGGGATTCCCAGAACGTGACCTTAATGTTAAATTTAGCTCTGGCTTATCTCAATCGAGGCAATCGCTATGCTGGGAAAGAACAATGGCAAGATGCGATCGCCGATTATAGTCGAGCGCTAGAACTTGAACCTCAGAATGCTTTTACCTACGGAAACCGGGGGTTAGCCCGGTCTCGAATTGGAGATCAGGAAGGGGCGATCTCTGATTTACAACAAGCTGCTGCGCTTTTTGATACTCAAGCAGATGTTACCAATTTTAAACGCGCCCTGGACGCTTTGAAGCAATTGGGCAGTTGAGGGTGATGGAGGAATGGGGAAATGGGGAGACACGGAGATAGGGATATTCCCTATTACCCATTACCTATTTATTACCCATTATTAACGCCGTCTTCTGCGACCACTGCTAAATCCGGAAGAGCGACGGGAGGTTCCGCTGCCAAAACTGGATGTACGCTGTTTGGATTGGGAATTGCCAGAAGAGCGCAAGTTAGAGCTACCATACCCAGAACCCGTCGAGCGATTGGCATTAGTCGAATTGGGTTTACCGTTGGTGGTGGTACTGGGAGAACGGAGATTGCCAGTTGTGCGGAGAGTTTGACGATTTTTAACTGCTGCTGGCGGTTGATTATAGCGACTTTGGTAACTGTTTACAGCTTGATTATAGGTATTGCCATAGCCACCATAACCAGTCATTACTGTTCCAGCTTGATAGACAGGGGGTACATAATAAGTTGGACTAAAGAGCATATTGGCAACTGCCTGTCCTGCTAATGCTCCTGCAAACGGTGTCCAGAAATTAGATTCTCGGCGCACAATAACCGTTTCTGTTTGTCCCGTTTGCGGGTTAGTCCGATCTTCAGTCACATTATGAACATATTGGATTTGAAAATCTGGAGTCATATAGAGAAGAGCGCGATCGCCTTCAATTTCAGCATAAGTGCTTTTTCCCGCTTGAATCTGCTCATCCGTGAGTCGTGCCATCTGTACATCACTCGTGCGAAATAGGGGGCCAGTTCCTGCCGGAGTATTCAGTAACATCAAGCCATACTCCCCCGTACCATCATCATAGGTAGCTTGTTGTACCGGATATTCTCCGCTAGAGACCGGGTTACGCACGGGCGCAGGAGCACTCGCGGTTTGGGTTGAACTGACCGTTTGCTTCGATGAGCCACCACAAGCAGTTGTGGTCAGGAGTAAGGTAAAACACAGAAAGACAGTTAAGAATTTGCGCCACATAGAATTGAATTGGGTTATGTTATCAGGTTTCCTTAAAGCTATTGTGCCATGAGCTAGAGAGGGATCAGCTCAGAGAAATTGAGTAACAGTTGATCCTCCGTGAGGCGATCGCCCAATCGAGCGGGAGAAAAATGGACTTGCACTGCTCGCAATCGGTCTTGATAATGGAGATTAATCATTGTTTTTAATCCCTTCTGTAGGGCGCTGAAGCTGGCTAAATCCGTTTCTAGATCGGGCGATTCTCCTTCAAAGGCGATCGTCATCATCACTACAATATTCTCTGTAATCGGCAGGGAAAGCAAATCGTCATCGTCATTATCACTTAAATCTGGCTGGCTCAAATAGCGCTGGGCCGAATCCGTAAACAACTCTTGCACATAATCTGCTGCTTCCGCCTCCTTCCATATCACATCCCCTTCATTCGCCGCCGATCGCCAATAGGATTCAGATTGCAGTAAAGATTCAGCAATATCGACCAACCCCTCACCCAAAACGCTGATATCCCCTTCTGCATTAATCGCTTCTTGTGCCTTTTCATTCAATACACCCAGCAAAGGCGCAATCTGATCCCCTGCTAAATGGAGCATCAGCCGACAAACGACAAATCGAGTTCTAGCCATAGAATATCAATCCGTTAACGATGGAGAAAATGAACCATTAAGATACTTTTATCATTATTCGCCATTACCCGGGAATAGCCCTATAAAGGGTATCTCGCTGTTGTGGATCTCGGCCGATGGAGCGAATCGCAGTTTGTAGGCTTCCCACTTCCATACAAGTTCCTCCCTGGGCCCCCGCCATGGTACTAATATGTTCTTCCATCAGAGTTCCACCGATATCATTACATCCCCAATTTAAGGCTTCGGTTGCCCCATCTAAGCCTAATTTTACCCAACTGGGTTGATGGTTCATAATCCAATTACCCAGAAAAATTCGAGCAACTGCGGTGAGCAATAAAGCATCAGATAATAGGGGTTGATCTCGCCCAACTCGATGACGAATAATGGGCGGTGCGTCTTGACCAACAAAGGGCAACAAAATAAATTCTGTAATGGCTGATGGATAGGATTCTAGGGACTTTTGCTGTAGGGTTCGCAGATGATTTAAGTGGGTGATTTGCTGTTCGGGGGTTTCAATATGTCCAGATAATAGGGTGCTAGTAGTAGGCATTCCTAAACGGTGAGCAGTGCTGATAATTTCTACCCAGGTTTGGGTGTTGATTTTTTCGGGGCAAAGGATGGATCTAACGCGATCGTCAAGCACTTCAGCAGCAGTTCCTGGTATTGATCCCAAACCCGCTTCTTGTAGGCTAGAGATGACACTTTCATAACTCATTTGATCTTCTCTGGCGATAAACTGGATTTCTTGAGGAGAGAAGGCATGAAAATGGAGTTGGGGATAGTGGCTTTTGATCTCTTGTACAAGTTTGACATAATAGGTTAAGGTGCTTCCTTCGATTTTTGCTGCTGGATTTAAGCCCCCTTGCATACAAATCTCGGTAGCTCCTCGCTCTACTGCATTCGTCGTTTTCTGGAGTATCGTTTCTATGGTTAACCAATAGGATTCTGGAGCGTTGGCATCTCGACGAAAAGCACAAAAACTGCAATGTTGTTCGCAAATGTTGGTGAAATTAATGTTGCGATTGATGACATAGGTGACGGTGTTGCCGATTTGCTGTTTTCGCAGGCGATCGCTGGTTTCTCGAATCGCTTCAATTACTCCACAATCCCTTTGCTGTAATAATAGAATGGCTTCATCCGTTGAGATATCTTGACCCGATAGGGCCCGATCTAAAATGGTGTCTATTGGACTAATGGTAATCACCTGATTTGCTCCTTAAGTGTCTATAGCATGAAGGGCTGGTCATGGGGAATTAGGTCATTAGCTATCTTCCCCATCTTCCCTCATTTCTCTTGTTCGCTAATTAACCGTCCCAAGGTTTCCATGGCTTGTTCGATTTGTGGTGACCACGGTAAACCGGAATTGAGCCGGAAACAATTGCCATAGCTTCCAGATGGTGAAAACATAATTCCTGGGGAAATACTGATCTTATGTTGGCCCGCTCTATGGAAGAGTTCCATGGCATCGAAGTGGGGAGGAAGTTCAATCCAAAGTACATGGCCACCTGTGGGACGAGTAACTTTTGTATCTTCAGGGAAGTGATGACAAATGGCTTGAATCATTTGTAGCATTTGCTGTTCATAAGCGCGGCGCAGGTTTCGCAGATGGCGATCGTATCCTCCATTGGCTAAAAAGGCACTGATCGCCAGTTGACTCGCTGGAGAAGTACTCATATTTACTGTTAGCTTAAGTCGTTCCACTGTAGCTTGATAGCGTCCGGGAATGGCCCAACCGACTCGTAATCCTGGAGATAAGACCTTACTAAAGGATGCACAGTATAGAACAAATCCATCTTTATCAAAGGCTTTGATGGCTTTAGGGCGATCGCCATCAAAGGACAAGTCACCATAAACATCATCTTCAATCAGGGGAATTTGATGCCGGGCGAGTAATTCCACTAGGTCTTGTTTTTTCTCATTGCTCATGCAAGTTCCCAGGGGATTACTAAAATTAGAGACTAGGGCACAGGCGCTAATTTGTTTCCGTTTGAGAGCCGTTTCTAGGGCAGTGAGACAAATTCCTTCCCTGGGATGGGTGGGAAGTTCTAAGGCTCGTAAATGAAGTGTAGATAGGGTTTCGAGTAATCCATAATAGCACGGTGAGGCGATCGCCACGGTGTCTCCGGGTTGGGTGGTTGCTCGTAAGGATAAATACACTGCTTCCGTGGCTCCATGGGTGGCCACAATTTGATCTGGGGTTACTGCACAGTCCGCATCCAATAACCGTCTGGCGATCGCCCGGCGAAATTCAAGACATCCTGGAGGCGGAGTATAACTATGGGCTAAGGTTGGATTTTGGCGCATCACTTGACCCATGAGACGGTTTAAGGTGGACAGAGGAAATAAGTCCATTCCGGGTACAGCAGCTCCAAGTTGAATGATTTCTGGATCGCGGAGCATAGAATTCACTTGAAAGACGAGGGACGTATCCACTCGACAGGATTTTTGGGTTGGGGAAGAGCGATCCGGTTCCGGAGGCGATTTAAGCGAGCGTACAAAATAGCCAGATTGGGGTTTAGCCCCAATGAGTCCCCGGTCTTCTAAGAGACGATAGGCTTCTAAGGCAGTAGAAATACTCACTGACATTTGTTGATGAACTTTTCGCACCGAAGGCAGGCGATCGCCCGGTTGCAGGGTTCCTTCAGCAATTAAGACCTGAATACGATTGGCCACCTGTTCATATAAGTTCGCACCTTGGGTTTGCTCAATAGGTCGTAAGTGCATAATGCTCCAGTACAGTTCTTGATCTTATTAACCATAACAGTTTCTAGAAGGAAAACTGTTATGGTTACAATTTAGCTCAATTGCATCTGTTTTTTTTTCTGGCTTTTGTCCAAACTAGAGATATAGCAAGTAGGGGCAACGAATTTTTCGATTATTGACAGATTTCTATCCCCTGTCTACCACCATTGATCAGCATTGAGGGCACGATCCATGAAAAATACCACTACTGTTCCAGAAATCACGAAAGGATCGCAGTTACATTTAACCGATCTAAAAAGCGTACCTCAGCTTCCCCATTCTATTTTTCCAGGCGATCGCCTCCAGAAGCTTTGGAACTATTTTGTTGCCATTTGGTGGTACAGCGATGAACCTCGCATTACCGAGAAAAAAGACCGAGATGGGAATTGGATTTATCACGTTTACGATCCCCTCAGCCACCAACACTTGATGTTTGACTCTGAGCAAGAGGTACGGGTTTGGCTAGAAGAACGCTATTACGAGTAAGGGAAAAATCGGGTTTTTTTCCATTCCTTATTCTGAATTCCCTCCCCTCAGCGCTCTATTACATCAAAACTAAATCATCTCGATGAACCACCGTATCCGAACCTTCATATCCTAAAAGGTCAGGAATGTCATCCGAACGATAGCCCTTAATTAAATCTAATTCATCACTGCCATAGTTGACGATTCCGCGAGCGACTTCCTTACCCTCAAGATCGCAAAGCGTCACGGCTTCTGAGACCTGAAATTGGCCGATTACCTCAGAAATTCCGACGGCTAATAGGGATTTTCCGCGATCGCAAATGGCTTTAACTGCGCCTGGATCGAGAACCACGGTGCCAGAGGGAACCAACCCATTAGCAATCCACCGTTTACGAGCATTTAGTGTTCGGGGAGCGGGATGAAATTGAGTGCCAATTTCATCCCCATCTAAAATCCGTGGAATTTGGTTGGGATAGCGTCCTTGCATAATCACCATCCGCACTCCTGCATTGGTGGCAATACGAGCAGCGGCGATTTTGGTACTCATGCCTCCGGTACCCCAGGTAGAAGCCTCTCCCGCTTCCACCTCGGTTAACTCCTCCAGGTTATGAACGTGGGCAATAGGTTGCGCATCGGGAACCAAGTGGGGATCGGCAGAATAGAGTTTATCCACATCTGTGAGTAAAAATAGCCAATCTGCTTCCACTAGACTGGCAACTAGGGCAGCTAGGGTATCGTTATCTCCAAATTTCCGTCTCAGTTCGTCTGTAGCAACGGTATCGTTTTCATTGACGATGGGGATCACGCCCAAATCGAGTAGTTCTTGAAAGGCATCGTAGGCGTTGACATAGGAGACTCTTGATTCTAGATCTCTGCGAGTCAGTAGTACTTGCGCGATCGCCTGATCGAGAGTGGTGAATAGGTCATCGTAAATCCGCATTAAGCGACCTTGGCCAACAGCGGCGATCGCCTGTTTGAGGGCAATATCACGGGGGCGCTTTTTCAAGCCTAACCGCGAACACCCGACTCCGATGGCTCCCGAAGAGACTAAAATCACACGATGACCTTGGTGGCGCAGTTGGCTTAAGACTTCAACTAATAGGGCTAAGGTCGATAGGGCCAGATTTCCGGTTTCCGGATCGGTCAGGCTGGACGTACCAATTTTAATGACAAGGGTTAGGGACATAGAATATGCAACCCAAAATACAGCAGTTTACTCTGTTATAGAGTACAGGGTTGAATTCTCAAAACCTAAGTAGGGGCGAAAAACTTTTCGCCCCTACTTCTTTTTGCCTGTAGCAGAGAAAGGGAGCGTTCGCATATTTTCTATTGCCTATTGCCTAGCGCGAAGCGGTATATCTCGGCGATCGCTTCTGCGATCCCCAGTCTTACAGCAGCTTCCTTTACGATGCGGAAAGCGCCGGCTTCTCTATAGTGAGGGCCAGCGCTTTACCAGGGTAAAATATTTACAGGGATTTATCTTTAGGGTCTTTATATTGGCTGACCCCATTTGAACTAATTCTCATAATTGCATCAATTTGTTGATGATCCCCGATTCGTAATCTTTTCTTTATATTTCGTTTTTTCAGGTTTTATCAAGATTTGTAAAGTTTTGTACGGAAGGACTCAAGCGAGCGCCCAACATCTGAGATAACCACACTTCAAAGGATCGAACATCAAACGGTCGATAACCGTGGTGGGGATCAACCATGGGTTCAACTAGAATTGTAAACATTCCCAAACGATTCCCAGCTAAGACATCTGTGAACAGGCGATCGCCAACCATTGCGATTTGCTCAATCGGTAAACCCATATTTTCGGCAGCCTGACGCAATTTTCGCCGGGAAGGTTTAGCCGCTCCCATCATAAACGGCAAGTCTAAACACTCAGCGATCGCCCGAATTCTAATCCAATTTAGGTTATTACTCACAAGCCAAATGGGAACCAAGGGTTTGATCTGTGCAATCCAGTTTTTTAAGTCATCAGAAGCACCTGGTGAATTTATGGGCACAAGAGTATCATCAACATCTAGGATCAGACCTTTGAGATCGTGCAAGCGCAACAAATCTGGCGTTAAATCCAAAATTGGGCCACCAAGAACGAGATCCGGTTGCAAGAGAAGATTAGAAGACATAGGACAAAAAATGAGACCCATTTAGGGTTAACGTTGTTGGGCAACTTGGTTAATCGCTTGGTTATGTTCATTGAGAGTGCGACTAAAAATATGTGTCCCATCATAGCGAGCCACAAAATACAGATACTCCGTTGTTTCCGGATAGAGGGTTGCTTCTAAGCTCGCTGTTCCAGGAGCAGCAATCGGCGTGGGCGGTAATCCTGGATTCAAATAGGTATTATAAGGATTCGGAGTATTCACATCCTTTAAAGTTAACGGTTGATCCGGGGTTTGCTTAATTCCCAAACCATATTCCACCGTGGGATCAGCGCCTAGAGTCATTCCTGTTCGCAGTCGATTATGAAATACCCCAGAAATCACCCCTCGTTCTTGAGCCACAACCGACTCTTTTTCTACAATACTCGCCAAGGTCACCCACTCCAAAAGACTCAAATCCGTTTGCGCTTGAGCTTTTTGATACAGAGGCAGGGCCACCCGTTCAAATTGAGTTAACATCTGTTGAACAATGCGATCGGCTGTCAAATTATCCCCAGAAATCTGATAAGTATCTGGAAATAAAAACCCCTCCAATTTTGGCACAGAAGGTAACCAAGGATAATCTTGGGCAGAAACTCGATTAACTGCGTCTAAAAACTCTTGGGATGTAAAAAATCCTTGGTCTTCAAAATAATCCCCCATTTGGGTCAACGTCCAGCCTTCTGGAATGGTATAGGTGGTTTGTATTACGGTTCCCGATCGAATTTGAGCCGCAATTTCCGGTAAGGACTGGGTGGGAGACAACTGATACGTTCCCGCTTGGAAATAGCCTTCTAACTCCGGTTGAAGTTTGGCTTGTAATCTAAGCCATTTTGCCCAAATATTCCAAGCCTGTTCTGAGCGAATGAGATCGAGATCGGCTAAATCCGCACCAATTTGTTGTCCCGAAGTTCCGAGGCCAATTTCAACTAGCACTTGATGATCCCTGGCCTCAGCACTTGCAGACATAACAGGACTAATAGCCCAACTCCACCACCGCCATCCTTGCCATCCAGAGAAGGCAACAACGATGGGTAAAAGCATTAAATAAAAGAACCACTTTGTGATTCGTGAATTACGGGTTGTCATAACCAAGCAAGTTTTATCTGATTTTACGGATGCACCCTAAATATTTTGGCGATTTATGCCATGACTAAGGATTGTGTTCTCAGGCGTTAAGCCAAGAGTTCTTCTTCTAACGTCTGTTCAATCTCTGGTAGTAAATGTTCAATTTTCTTGAGTTCACTTTCAGACAGCTCGGTGGCTTTACCATTATCTGCCATTTTCCCGAGCAAGAAAAGTGGGTCTAAAGGTGTGGAAATTTCATACTCATCTTCACCAAAATAGAAGCTGGCTAATAACTGGAATGATTCGAGATCGGCATCAATATCTTCATCATCCTCTTCTTCTAAATCAGGAATATCTCCTTCTACAGTGAGTGTAATTCCGGTACGTTTGAGTTGCAGATTTTGTTCGGATAAAACCGCTTTAGCTAAGTTAAACAGTTCATCAATCACAGAGGGATCTTCTACCGGAACTAGATTTTCTTCCTCTCCAGAAGTTTGCCAGACAAAAATTTCGACAGGGGTATCTTTGGGCAGTAAAACGAAATAGTTTTCGTTTTCATGGGTAAAGGAATATTCAATTGTGCATTCTAATTCCTGTCCCCCAGAATCGGTTAAGAATACAGTCAGGGGATCGTTCTCCATTGCTTCTTGAGCCATGAGGGTTACTTCCTATTGACCGCAGCGATCGCGGATTCACTTCGACTTTTCATCATATCTTATATGCGCTTCGCGCGGCACAAGGGTAATCGGTAATGGGTAAAAGGATTTGATCGGGTTCTGTCTCTCTTCGTTTAATGGAGAGGTGAATATCCTAGAGTATTGTTCAAGTTATGCGCGATTGTCGAGCCAACGTTGCAAAATTAAGGCGGCAGCTTGGGCATCAATTAATCCTTTATTGTGAGATGGGGAGCGTTTTCGGGAGACGAGGATTTCTTTGGCTTCCAGGGACGTGCAACGCTCATCTACATACTCGACGGGTAATTGAAGAGCCTGTTGCAGGCGATCGCTATATTTTTGCACTTGTTGAGCTTGAGTGCCTAATTGTCCATCCATGAGATAGGGCAAACCGATGATTAGAATACTGACTTCCCGTTCAATAATGATCGGTTTGAGGAGCGCCACATCTGTCTCAAAAGATTCACGATAGATGGTGGTGAGAGGGGTTGCAAGTAATCCGAGGCGATCGCATCCTGCCACCCCAATCCGTTTCTGACCGATATCCAAACCCAAAGCTGAAATCATGCAATCTCCTGTAACTTCGATCTCGCTTATCTTATATTAATAAGTTATTGCGAGGGTTTAGAAACCGGGTTTCTCCGAGAAGTTAGGGTAAGAGCCTCAAGAGAGTCAGAAACCGGGTTTCTTCGACTACGGCGATCGCCCTCCGGGAGGCGATCGCAATTGCTATACTTCCCTATAATCACGCAACTGCTATCTCGAACGATGAACAAGGAAGAGGTGCTGGCCACATTAGCCAGTCACCAAGAACAACTACAAACCCTAGGAGTCAAGTCTCTCAAGTTGTTTGGCTCAGTCGCTAGAGATGAAGCTGGGCCGGATAGCGATATTGACTTTCTCGTAGAGTTCACTGAGTCTGGCGGTTTGTTTCAGTTATTTGCAGTACAACACTATTTAGAAGATCTATTTGGTTGTGCCATAGACTTGGGCACAGAAGATGCCTTGAGAGAACATTTACGGGAACCGGTTCTTAAGGAGGTAATTCGTGCCTTCTAGAGCCTGGGATCTACGGATACAAGACATTTTAGAGGCGATCGCCTGCATTCAACAAGCCACTGCGGGCATGAGTTACGAGGATTTTGAAGATCTCGAAAGACTCACTTTACATGGCATTCTGTATAACTTTATGATTGTTGGCGAGGCTGCGGTTAATGTCCCGGACTCCATTCAATCTCGCTATCCTCAAATCCCTTGGCGTTCAATGCGCGATATGAGAAATGTGATGGTTCACGAATACTTTCAAGTGAATCTTGACCGGATGTGGGTAACCATTGATGAGGACTTACCTTCTGTGGTTCCGATGCTAGAAGAGCTATTGCAGCAAGAGAGGGGAGAACAAAGATAAGGCTTTGACCTCGATCTAGATCCAGGGAAATTGGCGATCGCACTAGCAACCAGAAACCGGGTTTCTCCCAGAACTTAGAATAAGAGCCTGAAGATAGTCAGAAACCCGGTTTCTGCGATTGAAATTATTGATCCACCGATGAACTGTTCTCCCCAGTGCCATCGCCTTCAACGCCACCATTACCCTCTTTGCCACCAGGGGAGAGGTCTTCAGCATTCTCTTCCAAACTCAAAGAATGGAGAATCGACATCCGTCCCGGAATCGGTTTTCCAGCCGGTTGCAAGCCTTGCAGCATATCCGAGAGTTGTAAACCTTCGAGAGACACTAACTTAGACTCGCGCAATTTATGCCAAACCGATCGCGACATCATCAACGTATGACCGATCCGACTTGCACCAATTTGCTGCAAATGTTCCTCCCGTTCCGGTTGATAATCTGCCGAAGCTAAATATAAAGGTTGGGGGGGAAACTCTTGGGTAATGCGAGCCATTTGCGCCATCAATTCTGGGTAGAGCCAAGTATAAGCGGGATGAACTGTCAACTCCGCTTGATGGTAGCCCTCACCTTGACGCTGTAAGTGTAACTGAAAATAGCCGATCGCCGCTTGCCGTTGCGTTTCAAACACATAACCACTCACCACCTCAGTTTTTGTCCACCATTGCTTAATCCCGTCAATCACCGATTGCACCAAGGGAGTCTTAAAGTCATCCACATGGCGGTCAAAGACCTGGCGTACAAAAGGCGGCATGGCTACGGTATCGAGTTGATACAGGGGCCCCGCATCCGCATTACTGACCGGTAGGAGATTGGGCAGATCTGGCTCCCGTTGGGCTAACTTCGCGAGCTGTTCCGGGGCGATCGCCCAATAGGTCATGTGAGCTAAAGGCTGAAACCCATTTTGCCGATACAGGGCAATTTCATCCGCCTCATTCACATCCACTTCCAACAACCAAGTTCTGGCTTCTCGCACCGCTTGCATACAATAGCGCAGGAGTACGGAACCAATCCCCGAGCGCGAGACTCCTGGTCTCACTCCCACGCGATCAACGCGCCAGGTACTGCGAGTGCGGTTAAAAGGCGAAATTTCGATCACCCCCACCACTTGTTCATCCGTACTTTCGGAGCGCTGACGCTGCCCTGCCACATGGATTGACAGCTTATAGCGCCAGGGATTAGGAAATAAACTCAACAGTTTTAAGACTCCAAACCACTGGCGAATATCCTGTCCCGAATAGGGTTTATCCTTACCCAGCATCGGAGAAGAAGCCCCCGTATCAAGTAAAGCTTCCACCACATCGAGGTCTCGATGTTGCAAACTCCGGATTTCCGTCTGTTTTTCTAAATTTTGGGGAGACGCTGGTATCATGGGGTATTCTCTCAATTGACAGGGGGGATTAGGCAAGAGGTACTCTAGCAATAGGAAAACCCTTTCTTTGAAGTTGTCGCCTACCCTTGGGGTCGAATCAGAACAATGGGGGTTTGTTCGTCAGCATTACCTGCTGGGTTACTTCTGAGGGCTTTGGTGAGCAACTCCGTCGATAAATCTGGGGTCGCTGCTAATATTTTAACGGCTTTCAAGTCATTGACATCCACGATCGCCGCCGATAATCCCGTTTTTTCTTTAATTTTAGCCACCACCTCTTCCGGTTTCTCTGGCCCCAGAACAATAAATTGATCGAAGGGGGGCAAGGTTCCCGTCACATCATCAATTAACCGCGCTTGATCTCCAGCGAGTTGATAAAAGACACCGGGTTTACGCAACAGAGCTTTGGCTAAAGCCCCGACCACAAAGGCAAACGCCACTCGCACTGGCCCCACGATATCCACTAAGGTCTGCATTCCGCAAGCCGTGGCTAAACTCGATGTCGGGAGAAAATAATAACAAATCCGTTTGGCAACCCATCCGGGTTTTACCGTAGTAGGATGGCGCAGCCGACCTTGCATGAGGGCGATCGGGGTTTCTCCAATAGTCACGATATCTCCGGGTTGAGCATGAGGCAAAACATACCGCTCCACGACCGCCGCTGGATCGTCCTGATCGGTTAAAATATGGGTCGGAATCGGAAACACCCGCGCCCCTTCTGCCTCTCGTCCTGAAGCCAATTGAGAGGTATTGGGATACTGAAGCGCATAGACCGAATGACCCGTTTTGGGGATCCGTCCTTCCGGCCCATAGGTGACATAATTGACTTTAATCCAAGCCGTTTGCACCCGATCCAAATTCGGCCCTGTAATCTCAATGCTAATTTTGAACCGTGTCTGTTTACCCACTTTGACAATATAGGCAAACCAATAATCATCATCTCGACTCGGAGCATCCGAGTGCAGGGGAATCACGCGAGTTTTCCAGCTTACTCCCTCCAACGATCCCTTACTAAGCAGTTCCACGTCTACGGAAACTTCGGGAACCATAATTTCCAAGGTCGAGGTTTCATTGATTAAAACTGCTTCTCCCACCAACTGATAATGGTCAGCCGCCAAAAATTCTCCTTGCCACTGTTCAAACTTCAGGGCCAGTTCATTCCCAGAGCGACCTCGATACTGATTCTCTATCGCCCATAAAAGCAGGAGAGCTGAACCTCCTAAACCAATTCCAATACTTTCTGCAATCACAACCGAACCTAACCCAACGCTGATTATTTGTCTCGATTCACTATACCTGAATGGCTTGCAATTGCCATCTTCTGTTGATCTATATTGGGGATCTCAGTGTCCAACAGACGTGGAGGAAAGCGTCAGACTTCAACTCGTGCAAAATTTAGGCAACTATAGCAGTGAAATGAAGAACTAGGACATTGCCTGTTCTCTATTGCCGATTGCTTCAAACCATAACCTAACTGTTCTAACCAACTCCTTCTTTGCGCTTAGGTAGATGGGAAATCCCCGTCCAGAGCATAGCGCCCGGCGGGGAGGATGTCAAAGGATAAATTAAACGGCAGCAAACAAATCGGAAAAGCTTTTTTCTACGGCTTGTTCCTGAGTGACGATTTCTACAATTTTATTCCGAGACTCTGGACAGAATAGGGCTTCTACACAGACTTGCGCCACTTTCTGACGAGGAATACTCCCTTCAAATAAGGTATCAGCTTGAGACATAACGATCGCCTGGCTATTGTCTTCATTTTTTAATCCCCCAGGCCGGACAATGGTGTAGGGTAAGCCACTTTTGATTAAATAATCTTCGCCCTGCTTTTTCCACCACAATACCAACCAAAATAGATTGAGAGGATGGAAAAATTGGGAAACACACAGAGAAGAGACAACGACTAACTGTTGAATCTGTTTTTCTTGGCACACGTTTACCAAGTTTTTAATTCCTTCATAGTCTACCTGGTAGGGTCCAGTAGGGTCAAAGCTCGGTCTTGCTCCCAGAGCGCTCAAAACGACGGTACTATCACCCAATGCTTGTTTGAGATTGTCGCGATTGAGTAGATCGCCCGTAACTAATTCTACTTCATCTGGGAGAATGGAGCGGGCGGCTTGGTGATCGCGAACAAAGGCGATCGTGGGAATCTCGCGCTTCACTAACTCGTGAACAATCCGTTTTCCGGTTTCTCCAGTTGCTCCGGCTACAAATGCTTTCATGGTTTTTCGGGGGATTAAATTTTCTCTACAAATATTAACATTACAGCCTCGACCTTGCTTTTCTAAGGGTTTTCAGACCGCTGCCGATCCAGATCTCTGCCTAGGTGTGATCTGGATTATAAAAAAATAAGAATAGATTTGTACACTAAGCATTAGGTCAAATGGATTGACCCAATTGAGCCAGAAATTGGGGATCAAATCATTTGCTCGATTGAGTAAATGTGCTGGTGATAGCTTCTATCCCAGTGGCCAATTGTCGAATTATGGGGATAGTTCAAAATCATGAAGCTTCAATCGAGTTTAAGTTTAGAGCAAGACCACAATCAATCGGATGTAATTTTGGGGGCAGTTCCAGAGTACACGTCATTGGAAACTGTGGCGCAGGAAGAAATCGTCAAGGAACCGTTCCAATTTTCCACATTAGCTGAAGGCAAACTTTTATTTAATGCCCATCCCCAAACCGTTGCAAAGTATCTTGACGATCATCAGGGATGGTTTTGCCGTTGTGCAGCTCCTATGAAAGTTCGCCCGATTAGCAAGAATGGCTATGCTTTAATTATTGGTCAATTTGGTGCATTTGGCTATGATGTGGAG
This sequence comes from Roseofilum sp. Guam, assembly GCF_017746735.1. Taxonomy (NCBI): domain Bacteria; kingdom Bacillati; phylum Cyanobacteriota; class Cyanophyceae; order Desertifilales; family Desertifilaceae; genus Roseofilum; species Roseofilum sp. Guam. The sequence continues at coordinate 22,870 of NZ_JAGHZN010000018.1, forward strand.
CCAAAAGTCGGCTTGGAAATGCAACCCCAACTACAAGGGATCTATACAATTGACTCTATTCCTGTCCCCGATGATGTAGATCTCGGCTATGAGGTTGATTTTCGCTCTTCGATGGAGTTAGTAGAAGCGGTCGATCGGGTGAGTGAAGAGGGGAGGATGACTTATGCCCAATGGACGCTAGATTTAAAGGTGAAGGTGTACTTTCCCCAATTTATTCATGCTTTGCCCCAAGGTTTAATTCAAAAAACAGGCGATCGCCTCTTAGCCCAAATTGTACGTCAGGTTTCCCATTGTCTCAATCATAAAATTCTCAAGGACTTTCACCAGACCTACAACTGTCCTTTCCCTCGCCAACCGAAAAATTAGGGATTGGATCTATTCCCTGTTCTCTAATGCTGCTTTGGACAAGGGGGTTTGAAGCCCCTTGCCTTTCGAGGATGGATTTAAGAGAACATATTCTCTAAAATACGGTTCACAATATCCAGACCTGTCACTGCTTGCCAGGCAAATAAACCAACTAAAACGGTATTGAGCGTAATATGGCTATATCGAGCGATATCGTTTCCTTTTTGCATCCAAGGGGTCAGTGCTGCCGAAATAGAAATAACTCCAGTCATTGCCAAACCGACGATTAAATGAGGACCAACAAAGAGCTTACCATTATTAATGTAAGTAACGGCCATTCCTCCGAGAGTTCCTGTCACCATCAAGGCTAGAATAACGGAACTGATTTTATGGTGTCTGGCGTTAAATTTTCCTTTGATTAATTCTTTTTTTGCGTCACCGGTAGCGCTGCGGGTTTCGCGAATTTTGAAACCCAGATACATGCTATAGAGGATAAGGGCTAATAAAACCCACATTAAGAAGGGGTGGAAGAATTGACTCCATAGCTTAATGGATTCTGGAATCTCCATGGGTGTCTCCGTGAGAAGTTGTTTACAAAACTTAACTTATCACAAAAACTGTCCCTAGTACCGTGGTGGAGCTAATTTGATGTATAGCAGTGAACTCGTTAAATTAGGACATGTAGGTTATGGTTTGAGCTAAGAGTAAAGTGCCCTAACTCTGCACCGAGTGTCTAATACACGACTTTAGAGCAATCCAGGCGCTAGGGTGGATTACGGTTAGCTAGACGAAGGGAAGCCCCGCGCTCTACCGTTGGCGAAGCCGTGCCGAAGGCACTAGGTGAGCGTCGGGATGAGAGGCGGGAGAAGGAAGGGGTATCGAACCCCTTCCTTCTCCATCTTTGTTGGAGCCTTGTTGCTCAATATATCGTTTCAATGTTGAAACAGTGACCCCTCCACAACTAGCGATAAAATAAGATTCATTCCATAGAACAGACTTCCTATAAAATCTATTTATCCTTTCAGAGAATTCAGATCTAAGCTTGCGACTAGAGACGGATTTAAGATTGGCGATAAATTTGGGTCAAGCAAGTTGAGGATAATATTGGAACAAAATGTGAATATGATCGGATTCTCCATTGATTTCAATCAATTTACAATCCCACTTCTGGCATAAATCAGATATCGTAAGCCCCAAAAAATCCAGTATTTCCTGATTAAAAACTTGACATCGGTATTTTGTGGTCAGCACTAAATGAGCCTTGAGGTCAGAAACCGCTCTACCACTTGAAACAAAGTCGTCTTTCATGGTGATTGTGTGCTATAATAGGTACAGTGATGCAATCATACCATGCGAACATCCTACCAGTACCGACTTAAACCGACCTATCTCCAACGATGCAGAATGTCTCGCTGGTTAGATATGTTGCGGTCACAATACAATGGGTTTCTTGCCGATCGCTTTGACTGGTGGGAGATGAATCGCACTTGTGTAAACGCTTGTCCATTAGTCGCTAGTATTGCAGAACCGAGAGAGCAGCCTGAATACTATGCTCAAAAAAGACGATTAGTGCAACTAAAAAGGGAGCGTTCTTGGTATAAGGAAGTTCATTCTCAAGTTCTCCAAGATATGGTTAAAAGAGTTAAACTTGCTTTTGATCGCTTTATCAAAGGAGATAGCAATGGAAAGCGTAATGGAAAACCTCGTTTCAAGGGAAAACCTCGTTACCGAACTTTCACTTATACTCAGGCGAAAAATGATTGGATTAATGGCGATTTTATTAATTTACCTAAGATTGGCTCAATCAAATTCATTAAGCACCGCCCTCTACCCGAAGGATTTTTGGTCAAAACAGCTTCTATTTCTTTAAAAGCTGATGGCTGGTACATCACTCTTTCTCTGGAAGATAAATCAGTTCCTTGTTGTTCACAAATTGATAGAGAACCAACTGAGTCCAATAGTATTGGGGTTGATGCCGGGCTGGAATATTTTGTCGCCTGTTCAGACGGTGAGATTAAGGAAGCGCCTAAGTTTTATCGACCATCTGAGCAGAAGCTTAAAAAGCTCCAATCCAAACGCGATCTCAAGAAGAAAGGTTCAAAGCCACGCCGCAAATTAAATCATCGGATCGCTAAATTGCATCAGAAGATTGCTAGACAAAGACGGCAATGGCATTTTGAGACGGCGAACCAGTTAATCGATAAAGCTGAGATTATCTTTGTTGAAGATCTGAAAATTGCCAATATGTCTCGAAAAAACAAGCCCAAGAAAGCTGAAAACGGGGCATATCTCCCTAATGGGCAATCGGCAAAATCTGGATTGAATAAAAGTTTTGCGGATGCTGGGATAGGTGGATTCTTGAACGATATTCTTCCGTACAAAGCGGCAAAAGCTGGTCGGAAGGTGGTGAAAGTTAATCCATCCGGAACCTCCCAACATTGTGCAATTTGCTTTAATAGAGTTCCTAAGAAATTATCAGATCGTTGGCATAATTGCCCCCATTGCGGTGCGTCAATGCCAAGAGATATAAACTCAGCTATTTTGATTAAGAAAGTGGGGCTGGGCAAAGCCTCACTCAAAAACGCGAAACCTAGTTCTAAAAAGCTAGGCGGAGAAGCCCGCACTCTACCCGCAGGGTGAGTGTCGGGAGTTGTCACTTAGGTAAAGGGCCATTAATCTGAGCTTGGAAGCCATAGACCTGGCGATCGCCTACAAAGGGAACGAGATTCACTTCCCGTTCATCCCCTGGTTCAAAACGGACAGCCGTTCCAGCCGGAATATCTAAGCGCATTCCCAAGGCCCGATCTCGCTCAAAATGTAGAGCTAAATTGACTTCATAAAAGTGGAAATGGGAGCCGATTTGAATTGGACGATCGCCCTGATTCGCTACGGAAATCGTCACCGTGGGGCGATCGGCATTCAGTTCAATTTCTCCAGGTTCAACCAACAGTTCTCCAGGAATCATAAACCTTACCTCATGCACGAATTGGATCGTGGACTGTAACTAATTTTGTGCCATCTGGAAATGTGGCTTCTACTTGCACTTCGGCTAACATTTCACGAATCCCATCCATCACATCTTCTTGAGTTAACAAGGTTGTTCCCAATTGCATCAGTTCTGCTACTGTTTTCCCTTCCCTTGCTCCTTCGAGGATAGCCGATGAAATATAGGCCACAGCTTCCGGATAATTTAGCTTCAACCCTTTTTCTTTACGTCTTTCTGCTAATAGCGCCGCCGTAAAAATCAACAATTTGTCTTTTTCTTGGGGAGTGAGTTGCATAGTCCCTTAGCCGATTAATCTATCTTTTTTTATAGCATTTATTGACAATTTTCGATCAAAATGCCATAATTAAGACTTAATGCTATAATAGCCAAATTCTGTTCATAGATTTTTTGTCTCGTCCCCGATCTGGAGACAAAATCTGCCAAATCCCCATAAACAAACGCTTTCCCTCTTCCGTAGAATATCCTCGATAGCGACAGAGGAGGCCTTGAGGCAGTCGAGTAACCCCAACGGAGAACTTTTTTTCAGAACGGGGCAAAAAGGCTTGTATCTCTTCTAGGAGCGATCGCCCGATCTCCCTCCCCAACCAACAGAACGATCCCACCACAGGATATCCTCCCAAGCCATAATCAGCGTCTAAAGCTCTTTGCTGGGTCAAGCTACTCTGGGCATCAATCCATAGGGGCATTCCTTTCTGGGTGACTTGAGTTCGAGAGCGCCATTGTCCGCGATCGAAACCCTCCCCTAGGGCCGTGCGCCCCAACCTTGTCCACTCCCAGCCACACCAAATCGCTCCAGGAGATAATTCCACCTGAAGATCCTGCTGATAAAGAGCACCGTTAAACAAAATCGTCTCCAAAGGAAACCAAGTTAAGCTTGCACCTGCTTCAATCCGGATCTGTACCTGAGTTTGAGCCATTTCTCCCGCAGAGCGATAAACTTTAGTTGCGGAAGGTGTAGTCCAGAATACAGACGTTTCTGGCCTTAAATGCAGGGAGACAGAAAGGCGATCTCCACCTACTAATCCCCCTGCCGTATGCAAAAGAACACTTTGGCAGTTACCCGATCCTAGGTTGTAAAATGGACGTTGCAGCTTCAGAGGTGCAACCATCTCCTCAACAACGGGATAGGTTCGGCCCGCAGACAACTGATACTGAACCGATAATTTTCCCTGCCATTGAGTAGACTGGAGGTTCAATCTTGCTTGTGTAGGATCAAGCATTTAGCCAATGTAACGAGAACTAAGTGGGATCTTCGAGTAAAATTTAGATCTAGCATCTATCCTAACCTCTCCAAAACTCGATCAATGGGGGCTTTTGCTTTTAAGGTTAAAAACGGTTTACCGATTACCCATGACCTATTCCAGCGCTTCATGCTGTAATTGCTGAGAGACTTAAGAGTATGGCACAATCTGAATTTACTGACCTGACCATGATACCCCAAACCTTCCTGCTCTCAGCAGTTTGGGATCAAAGTTCAGTAGCGATGGGCATTGTTGACCAGGACGCAACCTTAATCTATCTCAATTATGCTTATGCTAAACTCCACAATGCTGCCATAGAGGATCTAGTCGGTAAACCTCTGACGTTCTTTTTCCCTTCGGATCTAGAGCAAGTCAGTCTAGAAACCCTTCTACCCATGAGCGATCGCCAAGACTATACTTGGACGCTCCAAAATACTCCCGGAAAGTTGCTTAATGTAGAGATTACCCCCTTATCCCAAACGCCTAAATTCTGGCTCATTGAACTCACGCCTAAAGCTCTAAGCGATGGCCAACCAATCGAAGCTCAACTTCAAGAAAGTCAAGACTGCCATCGGATTATGACCGACAATACGCAAGACTTAATCGCTCGCTATAGTCCCCAAGGAATTTGTTTATATGCCTCTGGCGCTTGTGAAAAACTACTCGGTTATACCCCTCAAGAACTGCTGGGAACCCACGTCGAAGGTTTATTCCATCCCCAAGATTTACAACGCTTACAAAAAGCAGGTCAACGTCTTCTCGATCCCGCAGATATTTGCATCCTAACCTATCGGATGGGCCATAAACAGGGGCATTACTTATGGTTTGAAACCACCATTGGCCGATTATATGATCCCCAAACCCACGAACTCCAAGAACTAATTACAGTTTCTCGTGATATTACCGAGCGCCAAGATACCCAAGCAAGCTTTGAACAACAGGCAGAAAAAATCACTAAGATTTTAGAAAGTATTAGTGATGCCCTCTTAACGGTCGATCAACAAAATCATGTAACGTATGTTAATGCCCAAGCTCAATGCCTTTTGTTTTCAGAACAGCACAAAGTTTTAGGACAACCCTTGTGGGATTTATTGCCCGAATTTTGGCAAAAAATCTTGAAACCGGAATGTGACCAAGCTACTTTGGAGCAGAAAGCAAGACATTTGGAAACATTTCACTCTAGTTTAACTAGATGGTTAGAAGTAGCCATTTATCCCTACATAGAGGGTCTATCGATTTCTATCCATGATATTTCCGAACGTAAACAAGCAGAAGCCGCTTTATTAGAACGATCGCAACTGTCTACTTTAGCGGCTGAAATCGGAAAAACTTTAGGACAAGGCGGAGATTTACCTGCACTTTTAGATCGCTGTACGCAAATTTTAATTGAGCAACTCGAAGCGATTGGTGCTAGAATTTGGACATTTGATGCCGAAAGTCAAATGTTGGAATTGCAAGCCTTAGCTGGGTCAATTACCTTAACGGATCCCCTACAGGCTAGAATCCCCTTAGGTATTTCCGTGATTGGATTTATCGCTACCCGCCAACAGGCTTACTGTACCAATCATACGGCTAATGATGTTTGCATTGGCGCTCCGGCTTGGATTTCTGATCAACAGATCCAAGCCTTTGCTGGATATCCTCTGATTGTCGAAGAGCGCTTATTGGGGGTGTTAGCAGTCTTCGGTCGAAATCCCTTCAGCGAAGACGTTTATCAGATGTTAGCGTGGATCTCTGATGCGATCGCTTTAGCTATTGACCGCTCTTGGGCAAGAACTGAATTAATTAGCCGTCGAGAAGGCTTATTATTTGGATTAGCCAGTCAAATTCGTAAGTCCTTAGATCTTAATACTATTCTAGATACCGCCGTCCATGAAATTCGCAATCTTTTGCAAATTGATAGCTGTCATTTTCTCTGGTGCATTTTACCCACAAAAGATAGTCTATCCATTCATCTACCTATTTTAACGATTACTCATGAAGCTCAAGAGCGAGATGTACCCAGTTTATTAGGTGAATATCCCATTACTCAAGTGGAGGAAGTGGTGGAGAAATTCCAGTCTTTGGATATTTTCCGCATTGATGATACCCGGATCAATAGTGATGAACATCCCTATCATCAAGAATTATTAGAAAAATTTGGCATTATGTCAGAATTATTAGTCCCTTTGCGAACTCACACCGGTCAATTGGGGGCAATTGTCTGTAGTCAATGTCACAAATCGCGAGTCTGGACCGATAGTGAGGTGGAACTGTTACGAGCAGCCTGTGACCAACTGGCGATCGCCATTGACCAATCTGAACTCTATACCCAAACCCGTGCCGCTGCCTTCCATGCCCAAGCCCAAGCTCAACAATTAGAACAGACCTTGAAAAAGCTCAAACAAACTCAAGCGCAATTAGTGCAAACTGAAAAAATGTCAGGCTTAGGACAAATGGTGGCGGGTATTGCCCATGAAATTAATAATCCCGTTAATTTTATTAATGGCAATCTTCTTCATACCAGTAATTATATTGAAGACTTATTAAGACTTTTAGAACTGTATCAGAGACACTATCCAGAACCGGATGAAGACATTCTGGACGAATCCGAAGATATTGATATTGATTTTCTGCGCGAAGATTTACCGAAAATGCTCAATTCGATGAAAGTGGGAGCGGATCGAATTAGTCAAATTGTCCTGTCACTCCGGAATTTCTCCCGGTTAGATGAAGCGGAAATGAAACCGGTTCAAATTGATGAGGGCATCGATAATACCTTGCTGATTTTGCAGCATCGTCTGAAAGCTAAAGGCTCATTTGGTGGCATCGATGTGATTAAAAACTATGGTGATTTGCCCCAGGTTGAATGTCACGCCAGTCAACTCAATCAAGTGTTTATGAATATCATTAGTAATAGTATTGATGCTCTGGAAAATCGAGCAGAACCTCGCCAAATTACCATTGTGACAGACCGGGGAAAACCCAAGGATTGGAAAACTCCCCATGTGGCGATCCGAATTCAAGATAATGGTCAAGGGATGACGGAAGAAGTTAAACGCCGATTATTTGATCCGTTTTTTACTACTAAACCGGTCGGTAAAGGAACAGGATTAGGCATGTCAATTAGTTATCAGATTGTCGTCGAAAAACATCGGGGAAACATTGATTGTTTCTCGGAACCTGGAAAAGGAACGGAATTTGTAATTAGAATTCCCATTAAGCCGGTGGGGTGAGGAGAACACGGAAACACTCAGACGCACAGAAGGGTATAGTTTTTAAGGTCTAACCTTTAATCTCAGTAGTGGTGACAATCTAAGGAGCGTGCTATAATGGAAGATGGTGTCTTTAGAACAGAGGTGAACCAGTTACCCATGGCTAAAAAGGGTATGATCGAGCGGGAAAAGAAACGCCAAAAGCTAGTACAGAAGTATGCTCAGAAGCGCCAAGAGTTACTTGAGCAGTTCCGGAAAGCTGATGATCCAGGGGAAAAATTTGAACTCCATCGTCAAATCCAACGTCTCCCCCGTAATAGTGCTCCCAGTCGTTTGCGCAATCGCTGTTGGGCGACAGGCCGTCCTAGAGGATATTACCGCGATTTTGGCCTATCTCGCCATGTGATTCGGGAAATGGCCCACGAGGGGCTATTACCAGGAGTGGTCAAATCCAGTTGGTAGATTAGAGATAGGGATTGGCTGACAATCCCTAGCCTTGACCACAACAAGTATCAATCCCTAGACTTTGAAGCAATAAATCACTTACTGCATTGGCGATCGCAAATTCGCCATAAAAGCTTTCGGAAAAATCAAATCCCTGCATTTCAGTGACAATCGCAATCACTAGGGAACCGAGATCTGTTTCCCCTTCCAATCGATGTCGTACATAGACTTGGGTGGCTCGCTGGGCAATCTGATGATTGACTGGTTCTGGTAGAAACTCTCGATCGAGCCACTGATGCAGGGTTTTTTGTAACCATTGTCCCTCCTGTTGTGCATCTCTAGCTAGAGGTAACGTAATCGGTTGAATCGGTTCAGTCATAGATATAGTGCTTTTTTCGGGTAAGGGGTAATCAGTAATGGGGAATAGTTATAAATAATAAGTTAAGGTCTTTCGCCGTTTTGTCAATGGACAAGCCGAGAGGTAAACAGCACGACTCAATCGGGACAACCAAGTTTTCCCCTTTCCTTGAAGAGCCACCTTCAGATTGATGAATTATAGTAGAATACTATGGATTATGATATCCCCTTAATTGTTGACGGGTATCGCCAAGGCTTTTTCTTGATGTCCGAAGACGAGGATGAAAAAAAATCCTCGACCTTAAGCTGGTATTCAAGTAATGCTCGTACTCTGATCCCCCTCGACGATCGCTTCCGATATCCGAAATCCCTGCAACGCGTTCTGAACCAAAACCGGTTTTCGGTAGCCATTAATCGTGATTTTGAGGCAGTTGTAGAAGGATGTGCCGATCGCCCCTCAACCTGGATTTCCTCAGAACTCAAAGCTATTTATTTGGCTCTGTACCGCGCGGGATGGGCCTATAGTTTTGAAACCTGGCAGGATGATACCCTAGCTGGAGGGATTTTAGGTATCGTCATTGGTGGGGCTTTTATTGGGGAATCCATGTTTTTTCGGATTCCCGATGGCTCTAAGGTAGCCATGGTCAAATTAGTTGAATGGTTGCGCAATCGCCACTTTCTCCTCTTTGATGCACAAATGATGAACCCCCATTTAGCTCGGTTCGGTGCCTATATTATCAGTAATTCAGAGTATCAGGCTCTCTTACCAATAGCCGTTAAACGACCTTGCTCGTTTTACCCTTAATTTAATCACTGAAAAGAGAACTGCTATAGTATAGCGTTACGATTTTCTACCACTCGAGCTTCAACTGACCCGTTGCTCTAAGAAAGCATATTGCCGAATCAACTCCACAATTTTTTTATCTTCAAACTGTTCAGCTAACTCAAGAATGCAATGGGCAAATTTCAAATAGCTCGGGCTTAAAGCTTTCAAGCGTAAACTTTCCTGTTCAATGACCTCAATATCGCCAATTTGAGCCGCATTATATAGGGTTATCAGTTCGCCACTGGGAGGAATCTGAGAAGCCTCTAAGGAAACTTCTATAGAGGGTTGAGAAGCTAAACTCTTATATTCCCTGAATTCCTCTCTTTCAAAGGGATTAAGCATCCGATGCATAGTTTGCAGAACTTGATGACTACAGATTTCAATGCTGTCTAAGTGAGATTTTTGTTGTGGAGTTAGATCCGACTCACGATAGAGCATTTGGATATGACCTAAAATGCCATGTAAGGGAGTGCGAATCTCATGATTGAGATGATCGATCCAGGTTAGTTCTAGAGGTTGGTAATCAGCGACAGGAGAAGGAGAATGATGTTCTTCTTGAGTGTGAAGGTCTTGAAATTGATGGGACACTTGGAAATGGGTTTCTAATCGCGATAATAATTCTTCTGCTTCAAAGGGATTGAGTAAGTAATCGATTTGATAATCGAGATAAAAAGGATAATGATCCATGAGATCTTCTAAGGTCGTCATCGCTACCATAGGAATCGATTTCATCACAGCTTGACCACATAAGGACGTAATCCATGCCAGATTTTCCGGATGTGCCTCACGACGATCAATTAAGATTAAGTCAGGGCGATCTTTTAGAATTTTAGTAGATTGCCCTTCTCTATAGGATAGGGTTTGCACTTGATAGCCACTCTCTTGCAAAAGGCTCAGGATGCTTTTTAAATCGCTTAAAGCGTTGTAGATGACTAAAATCTTTTGCTCAGGAGTTAGCATAGTTTCAAATTCCTTTATTAACTGGGATTATTTTTTGGACGAATTGGCTGCAACACGACTTTGAGGTTGATTCATGTTTTTGCTCAACTTTAAGATTTGTTCTTGTCCTTGGATCACAAGCGTTTCTAAGGTAGCAACCCGTTGTTCTAGGGCTACGTACTGTTCGGGGGTCGGTTGATCGGAGGGTAGTATTCCCTGTTCTACACAGCGCTCCATAAAGCTGATAAATGCTTCTGTAGCGGTGGTTTTGCCACAAACGGTTTTGAAATCTTTCCAAAGCTTCTCATCCGTCTTAAAGGTGACTAACTTACGTTTGGCAGTCATCAGCCTATCTTTTATCTATACGTTATCTATATGATAACATGGGTGAATAGGTTATGGACAAGTTAAGAGTGGAAGGAAATCTAAAAAATATAGCGCGAAGCGCTAGGCAATAGGCCATCTCCGTGTTCCCGTGTCTCCCTATCCCCCGATCGCACCCTCAATTTCGATCGCATGATAGCCTCGATCCAGCAGTTGGGGATTTTCGTACTCGTGGAGTGCCTGCTGCCAAATGCTGTAACCCTGGCGACTCAGATGAATGCCATCAGTCGTTAGATTCCGGTCTAGGTTTCCTTGGTCGTCGGTAAATTGAGAATAGAGATCGAGATAGGTCGCTCCTTCTTGATGGGCGATCGCCGCTAACTGTCCATTAAGATAACGAATACGCCCATTTCCAATCGCCTCTAATCTTGTGGGTAACAGGGACTGGAGAATAATTTCTGAGTTGGGGTGCTTGTGGCGTAAGGTTTCCACCATGGTGCGCCAATTTTGGATAATGACCTGATTACTGACTCCCTGACGCAAGTCATTAATTCCAGCTAAAACAAAAATGCGATCGGGTTGGGTGGAGTTGAAAAAATGCAAGCGTTGGAGAATATGTCGAGTTGCTTCTCCTGAGACACTTTGATTCAGCCATAATTTACCTGGGGGGAGTTGGTCATGGGGAAACCAAACACTGAGGGAGTCTCCCACCAATACATTTAAGCGATTTTTTCCTTGACCGCTGGCGATCGCCTTAGCTTCTAGCTCTAATAACCATTGCCATTGTTGATGAGTCGGTTGTTCTATTGCCTTGGTCCAGCGATCGGCAAAACTATTAACCGACAAACGAGTATAGATTTTCCCTGCCTTCAACGCCGCCAGTCTTTGTTGATACAATTGCTTCCCGGATACCGGCCGCCATTCAACGGCAGCCGCAGAGGTTACGGTTTGGGGCGTTACAGGCCATAAACTCGCCGGTCGATCCAGACTCCACTGAGCTACCCGATTCGATTGACTAAACTGGGGTTGAAAGTCATCAACTGTAGGCAAAGTATCTAACACTTCCTCAACGATTCGTGCTAAGGACAGATCGGAGGAAGCATCGGATACGGGAGGAACGAACTCATCCATTGGCAGAACGGTGAGCAGTCCATCCCCCAGATTGCTACCTGTGCCTTGGGCCAATAGACTGAGGGCCAATAAACTATAGTGACTCATACTAGCGGATACTAACAACACTTTTTTCTTTGACAGCCGTGAGTATCCGAGTCAGGATAAGTTGGAATCAGGCCATAGGTAATGGCAAAGGTAATACTATCAAGTTCGAGTAATTAGTTTAACAATGCAGGAATTGAAACGCACTCCTGCATTGTTCTGGTAGAACATTGCAAGAGTGCCTGTTGCCCAAGGTGAAGCATGGCATCATAGCCAATTAACCAGACTTGATCTAACGCTCAAAACATGACCTATTCCCACACTAACCTTTCGGTATAGTGTGGTCTTCTGGGCAAACTAGCTAAAAGATTTGACCTCTTGTCTAGCCTTTTCTGCTTCCTCCGGATGAATGCCCAAGCGAGTCAGATTAATGCGTCCTTTATTATCAATATCGCGCACTTTGACAATCACTTCATCGCCTACAGCCACCACATCTTCGACTTTACCGACTCGTCGATCTTCCAACTGGGAAATATGGATCATGCCTTCTTTACCCGGAAGGTACTCGACAAAAGCGCCAATGGGAATAATACGAGTGACTTTGCCCAGATAAACATCCCCTTCTTCAGGCTTTTTCGTCATGTTTTGGATCAGGTATTGAGCTTGTCTAGCTTTTTCCGGATCGGAACTATAGACCATGACCGTGCCATCATCTTCGATATCGACTTTAGCTCCAGTTTGTTCCGTAATGCCCTTAATCGTTTTTCCACCCGGCCCAATCACTAAGCCAATCCGTTCGGGGTCAATTTTGAATGTGACGATCCGAGGGGCATAGGACGATAGGTTTTCGCGAGGGGTGCTGATGGTGCCGGTCATCTTTTCTAGGATATGTAACCGGGCTGGTTTGGCTTGTTTAATCGCATCAGCAATCACACTTACCGGTAATCCAGTAATTTTCATATCCAGTTGCAGGGCGGTAATTCCGGAGTCAGTTCCGGCAACCTTAAAGTCCATATCGCCAAGAAAGTCTTCGATGCCTTGGATGTCGGTCAAGATACGCACTTCATCCCCTTCTTTAATCAGGCCCATGGCTGCACCACTCACGGGTTGAGAAATGGGGACACCGGCATCCATGAGACTTAGGGTTGAGCCACAGACCGATCCCATGGAGGTGGAACCGTTGGAGGAGAGAACTTCAGAGACCACCCGGATCACATAGGGGAAGTCATCTTTAGGAGGTAGTACGGGGATAATGGCCCGTTCTGCTAGAGCGCCGTGACCAATTTCCCGACGACCGGGCGATCGCATGGGTTTGGTTTCTCCCACAGAATAAGGAGGGAAGTTGTAGTGATGGATATAGCGTTTTTGGGCATCGGGATGCAGGTCATCGAGTTCTTGGGCATCTCCAGAGGTTCCCAGGGTGACGATGGACATCACTTGGGTTAATCCTCGGTTAAAGAGAGCACTACCGTGAACCCTAGGCGGTAATAGGCCAACCATGCAGGAGATGGGACGAACTTCATCGAGTTTGCGTCCATCGACACGCACTCCGTCGTCCACAATTTGTTTACGCATCAGCTTCTTCGTCAAGCTTTTGAAGGTTTTGGAGATCGCCTTATCATCAGCTTCTGCGGCTTGACGAATGGAGTCGTCTTCTGGGAGTTCGGCGATCGCCGAGGAGACTTCAGTTTCTTTAATGTCGTCTAGGAGCTGATCGCGGGTGGGTTTATCCAGGTCAAATTGGGAAAGAATGCCTTTAATTTTCTCCGTAGCGCGATCACTAATAAATTGCGTTAGGGTTTCATCTTCTTGAGGGACTTCGGGAATGACTAATTCGATGCCCATTTCTGCCATTAATTCCCGTTGGGCAGTAATTAAGTCACAAACCGCTTCGTAACCAAAATCGATCGCCTCGATGATATCTTGTTCTGGCAGTTTGTTGGCTCCCGATTCCACCATAATCACACCATCGGGCGATCCAGCCACCACTAGGTCGAGGTCACCATTCTCCACTTCTGTATAGGTGGGGTTAATCACAAAATCATCGCCAACTAATCCCACTCGTACAGCAGCCATGGGCCCGTAAAAGGGGATTTTCGCTAACATCACCGCTAGGGACGCGCCAGTGACCGCTAAAATATCGGGGGGAACCCGGTCATCCATCGATAGGGTTGTGGCTACGACTTGAATATCATCCCGTAACCAGGAGGGAAACAGGGGACGTAAGGGGCGATCGATTAAGCGACTGGTTAATATGGCTTTTTCCGAGGGTTTTCCTTCTCGACGCAAAAATCCACCTGGGACTCGCCCCGCAGCATAGAGTCGCTCTTCATAGTCAACCAGTAGGGGTAGAAAATCGATTCCTTCCCGTGCTTCAGCACGAGTTGCCGTCACTAAAACTGCTGTATCTCCCGATTGGATCAGAACTGAACCACCAGCTTGAGGCGCAAGAATTCCTACTTTGAGCCGAATATCCCGTCCATCAAAGGATATTGACTTGTCTATCTCTACCATGCCGTTCGTTACCTTTTATTGACACATCTTTTCGTTTCTTCTCTGTGGCAATCCTAACATTGATGTTTACCTGATGGTGAGAACGATCAGGTTTTTGAGTGTTTCAGCAGAGAGGACAGGGAAGCAAAGACTCTATTTTATCAGGGTTGGGGACAGTTGAGAAGCGATCGATTTCCAGCCCACAGTGGAACGAATATTTGTCCAAGGGGATTTATACTCATATCAAATCTTTAAAAGGCTTGCTACAGAGGATTGACACAGAGACACGGAGACACGGGGATACGGAGATTGGTGTGTGGCACGAATAAATCAATTTGATAGTAAGATAAGCGACATCGTTTTCAAAAGCCTATTGAGTTTAAGATCAGCTTCTGTTTTTATTGTTTTCAAGGCTAACTTGTACAGATTATTCCTTAATTCAAGCTCTAGTGATTTACGATTAATATCTATAAGCTATTCCATCAATGCATCAAATTAGTTGTGTCGCGGCGCTAGGTTGGGTTTAGAAAAATTATAGATATCTTGGAATACTTGTGCCCAACTTTGAGCCAGGGAGTCGAGGAGGCGATCGCCAATTTCAGAGGTTGCACCTGTTGGATCGCCAAATACCCCACTTTGACTCAGTTCATGGGTTGCCCAAGCAAAGGGGAGTGTTCCTTCCATAGACAGTAGGCTATCTTCTGGGGGTAACCCTTGAGGATATTCTTTCACGGCTCGTTCCATATGCACTTGATCGGGGAGTAGGGAGAGCAAAAGACTGGTTTCTCCCAGATCGGCGTGAATACTTAATTCTGGATGGGGTTGTTGTTTGAGCAGTTCACCCGATGCATTGGGAACGCGCCAGACAAAGAGGGGAAAGACCATCAGATCCGGGTATTGGAGATGCAAATCACGGGCAATAATGCTAATAACTTCAGGTTGTCCTCCATGGGCGTTGAGAAAAACAAGTTTGCGAAAACCAGCGCGATAAATGCTCTCTCCTAGTTCTTTGAGTACCGCAAGCAAGGTTTGGGCACTGAGGGTAATGGTTCCTGGAAAGTTAATGTGTTCGTTAGATTTGCCGTAATATTGGGTGGGTAAGGCGTATACTGGTAGTGTTTCGGGAATGAGTTCTAAGGCTTTTCCTAATACTCCAGTGGCGATCGCCGAATCCACAATTAAGGGTAAATGAGGTCCATGTTGCTCAATTGCCCCTATAGGTTGCACAATCACCACATTTTCTTTATTGGGCATATCCCGAATCTCGGTCCAAGTTAAATAAGGGAAAAAGCGATGGGGAGGAATAAAGCTATGCATCATTTTAATTGAGGCCGTCCACTAGGCACATTCTAGGCGATCGCGTCCTTTTTGTTTCGCTTGATATAAAGCACGATCAGCTTGAGCAATGAGTAACTCCGGAGATTGAATATCCCCAGGAACCACCGCACTGACTCCTAAACTTAACGTTACCCAGGAACACACCTGAGAATGGGCATGATCAAGCCTGAGTGTATGAATGGCTTGGCGAAGACTCTCTCCGACTTGAGCCGCTTGCTCCAAGGACGTTTGGGGAAGAATAATCCCAAATTCTTCCCCCCCATAGCGAGCGGCCAAACTTTCGGCTGTCGGTAAATGATGGGAAAGGGTTTGAGCTACCTTAATTAAACAGCGATCGCCCCCTTGATGGCCATAATTATCGTTATAGAGCTTAAAATAATCCACATCTGCCAAAATTAACGCCAAAGGCCGTTGCTCTAGCTTCAACTGTTGCCATTGCTCGGCCAAATACTGATCGAAATAGCGACGATTGGCAATTTGAGTCAGACCATCCAGATTCGCTTGATTGGTTAATTCTAAATTCGCTTTCTCCAGGGCTAACTCAATCTGTTTGCGCTTAGTAATATCCCGAAACGTTACCGTTAACCCATCTCCAAGTTTGACTAACAAAATCTCAAACCAACATTCAATGTCATCATGAGCATAATAAATTTCTTTTTGGATCGCATGTGAGGTTTCTACCACTGAGATAAACTCATTGAATAGCCCATCGAGTTTTAAACCCGGCAAGGCTTGCAATAACGATTTACTCGATAATTGAGATTGGCCTAATAATTGATAGGCCATAGGGTTAAGCAATAAGCAGCGAAAATCAATTATCTTTTCTTGATGATCTCGGATAGCTTCTAAGGCCGCTATACCATCTAGGGAACTGTTTAAGATTCCTGATAGTAGGGAACGGGATTGAGCTAAAGAGGCTTCGATAGACTTGCGCTTTTCGATTTCTGCGTATAAATGTTGATTTTGGGTTTGCAGTTGCAGTTGTAGAGAGCGCAACCGGAGCTGATTTTCAATTCTGGCTAAAACTTCTATCCCTTCAAAAGGCTTAGTAATATAATCGACCCCTCCCACTCCAAACGCTGTCACTTTATCCAAGATTTCATCAGAAGCACTCAAAAAAATAATCGGGATATCTTGGGTTTTAGGGTTGGATTTTAGATACTCACAAACTTGATAGCCATTCATTTCTGGCATCATTATATCCAATAAAATCAGACTTGGAGGAGAAGACAATGCAGAGCGTAAGGCAAACTCACCATTACGAGCAACTCGGACTTTATAGCCTTCTTTCGATAACAGTTGGGTGAGTACACTTAAGTTCGCTGAAGTGTCATCAACCACCAAGATATCGATTTGATCTGTATGGTTCTGATAGTGATCCATAGCCAGTGAATAGTCGATAGTGGACATTGACTTCTTACAGAAGTCAGGCAAAAGGCAAAAGGCAAGAGGCAAGAGTCATAAGAATATATGATGACTGCATTACTATTCCCTATTCCCTATTCCCTATTCCCTAGCGCGAAGCGCTATAAGATCTTATGTTTAGACTTCCTGAAGGCATTCCCAATTTACCCGATCTTACCCATGCCGACGAATTAATGCAGTTTGGCAGTCATATTTTTAATGCTTTTCTCATTTTTATTCTGGTGGTGGCAGGATTTGGTTTTGTCTTAGCGGCTTTGGGTTTTGCCCTACGACGGGATCGAGATCCTTCGGCTTGGACGCATAAATGGTTACAACGCTATGATCTGCTTTTGGAACTTCTGCAACATGGTGTGGTACTGTTAGTCGCGATCGCCCTTGGCTTTTTCTTCTGTACAACCCTAGCCAACCGCTATCATCATTGGGAACAAGCCAAAGTCGTTGAATCTGCCCAGATCCTCTCTAGGGAGAGATTGGAACAGGCTGCTCCCCAAGTGCGCTACACTATCCATGAAACCTATCGCTATAGCCAATATGTAGAGGGTGAGTATGTGGAGGTGGAGGAAGTCCGAGAGGTCAACCGCTATTTGACTTTAGAAGCTTCTGAGATTGACGTATTGCTCAATCAGGTGATGGATGTGCAAACGAATCTCCCGGTTTATCAGGTTTCTTTTGATGCTCAGTATCAGGTGACGAATCTCTTGGGAGAGAAGGAGGATTTTTTCTTTGAAATCCAGCCTCCCTACAGCTATACGATCCTCCAGAATTTTCGTATCGATCGCGATGGGCAGCGTTTAGAACCCATTAATCCCGGAGATTACGGTTTTCCGTTTAGCTTAGAGTCTAAAGAAACTGCCCAATTTCGGGTTACTTATCAAGTTCAAGGGTCTCCGCGATGGGTCTATAATGCCAATGGACAATTATTATCCAATTTTCAGTTAACGGCGATCGCCAATTTTCCTAAAGCTGATTTTGCCAGTGGTATCGTCCCCACTCAAACCCTCGAAGAAGGACAAGGTAAACGGTTTATCTGGGTATTTGAAGATAACGTTTCTGTCCGTAATCCCTTCGGTGTATTTACCGCTACGAGTCCTGTGGACAGAACAGGAGTCTTGCCCCGTCTACTGTTACTCACTCCTGGTTTATTGCTCTGGTGGATTGGCTTGCTGTATTTATCGTTACCTTTGCAACTGCGAGATGTGGCGATCGCCTGTGGCGTGTTTTTCGCCTGTATTTTTGCCCTCACCTACGCCAGTCGCGTCCTTAGCCCAGAACTATCCTGGGTTCTCCTCTCTTTTGTGTTACTTCCCCTAGCTTGGGGATTAGGTGACAATCGTCGGGAATCCTCTGCTGCACTCATTGCCACTATCTCCGGAGCCGTTTTACCCGTTTTAGGGCTATTGGTTCCCTATAGTGGGTTAACCTTAAGTTTAGCTGCCCTCTTATCCGTCACTTGGTTAGCCGTTCATCACTGGTATGGGTGGTATGTCATTCCGCCGAGACTTTAGAAGGGATGAGGGAATGGGGAGATAGGGAGACGTGGAGATGGGAGGATAGAGAGATAAGAAAAGATTATAACCTTTCTCTCTTCTATGAAGTATAGCTTTAAGCCTTAGACCCTAAGCCATACAAGCTATTGCTATTCGTGCCTATTGCCTAGCGCGAAGCGCTATAGAATCAAATAACCTTTAGCTTTTTAATCTAACTATTTATGTTTTATCAAATTGCCTTAGCCTCCATTATTACTTTGTTCTCGATTGAGTCTTTACCGACAATCGCGTCTGCGACTGACGTATTCAACCCACGCTATGAACAAGATTCATCTCAGACTAAAGAAGTTGAAGAGAGAGCAAAAATCCAAGCCTTACTCGACGAAAACTTAAACGCTATCAATGCAGAAAATGTTGAGAGATATATGAACACGATGCACCCGGATTCTCCCCAATGGGAAATCACAGAACAAACGGTGCTCTATTCCATAGATTTAATGGATTTAAGATATGAAGTGAACGATTGGGAAATTGTTGAAATCACGGGTGATAAAGCTCAAATCATGGCCACTCAAACGACGACCAAAATTGGAGGTGATGCTCAATTTAGGGATAACCAACTGATTATACTTCATACCTTAAAAAAATATAAGGGTGAATGGAAATTTTGGACATCGGAGATTCAAAGTATAGAATTTCTGAATTAAGGGACTTCCCCGATCGTAAGATAACGATCAACTGTTCACTATCAACTCTACACTGTTCATCCAATGAGTAGCCAAACATCAGTAGCCGCAGTTCAAACCATTAAAGTCACCCTGCTCTTAGCTGGAGGTCATCAGTATACCCTGTCTCTGCCCTCCAATTCTCCTATCCTGGTAGCGGTGATGAAAGTCTTGGCTGCCCAAATAGGAAACCAGGGAAGCTCTGGTTCTCAATTATTTCAAATTCCCTTAAATGACGATCGCCAAGCACTCTGTTTTCCCAGTCATCAACTCATTGGCGTCCTTACAGAGCCGCCATTATATGTGCAACAGAAAACACAGCAGATGGCGACTCCTGCACCTCAACCCCCGGCTCCCATATCGAATACCATTACCTCCCGCTTTGTCCATTTAGATAACTTCCTGAGTGACAAAGAGTGCGATCGCTTACTCAAATATGTCAAAAAACGTCAAAAAGATTTTACGAGTACCACTACATCCACTGGAGAAGCAGACTATCGCTATTCCACCGTTCTCTATCACTTCCCCGAATTCTCCGAGATGATGATTGAACGGATAAAAGGGATAATACCAGAAGTTTTACCCCAACTCGATCGCCCCCTGTTTGAACCCCACGATGTGGAAGCCCAATTAACCGCCCATAATGATGGTCATTATTTTAGGCTCCATAATGATAATGGCTCTCCAGATACTGCCACCCGAGAGCTAACCTATGTTTACTATTTCCATAATCAACCCAAAAACTTTAGTGGGGGGGAGCTACTCCTTTACGACAGTACCATCAAAAATGGGTATTATGCTAAAGCAGATACGTACCAAACGGTTGAACCCCGACATAACAGTATTGTCTTTTTCCTCAGTCGTTATTTACATGAAGTCCTACCGGTGCGTTGTCCCTCGAAAAAGTTTACCGATAGTCGGTTTACGATTAACGGTTGGGTGAGAAGAGCGTAGTAATCTATAGCGCTGCGCGCTAGGGAATAGGGAATGGGGAATAGGGAATAGGTTATGTTAGCTCGGTTTCAGTATTGAACCGGAGTCCTAACCGACTCTTTCTCTGCTATAACTGATATTCACCTCCCTTTAGTTGATGCACTTCTGATTATCCACAGGGGTTTCATCCGAGTCCGGTAAATCTTGAGCTGAGGGTAAGTCATGTTTGGGATGGTATTGGAGGTGCATAAGTTCACAAGGAATTTCTCTTTATTCCCTAATTTTGATGGGCAGCATAATGAACCAGTTGACCGAGTTTGTGACGCAGGGTTTCTAAACCCAGACGCGCACTAGCGGAGATAAACAGAGCTTGGGGATAGTTTTCTTGAGCTAGAGCCAGGGTATCGCCATCGACGCGATCGATTTTGTTAAACACCATCAAACTAGGACAAGGTTCGATCGCCAGATCCGATAACAGGGTAGTTACCGACTCCACTTGTTGTTCCCACGCAGGATGGGAGAGATCGACCAAATGCAATAGGGCATCGGCTTCAGTGACTTCCTCTAAAGTCGCCCGGAATGCATCCACTAGGGGAGGGGGCAGTTCGTGGATAAATCCCACGGTATCTGTCGTTAGAATAGTTTGCGCTGCTCCAGTAACGGCATGGGGAACAACTAAACGGCGGGTGGTGGCATCCAGGGTAGCGAACAACTGGTCAGCCGTATAAACTTCAGCATTGGTTAGGGTGTTGAGCAGGGTGGATTTACCTGCGTTCGTATAGCCAACAATGGCGATCGCCGGAATTTCCCGATGTTGCCGCTGATGACGCAAACGACCTCGGTGAGCTTGCAGTTGGTTCACTTCCCGTTGCAAACGAGACAAGCGTCGTGAAATGACCCGCCGCTCGGTCTCTAATTTGGTTTCCCCTGGGCCTCTGGTTCCAATACCTCCACCCAACCGAGACATCATTTGACCGCGCCCGGTTAACCGAGGCAACATATACTCCAGTTGTGCTAACTCCACCTGGAGTTTCCCGGCACGGGACTGGGCCCGTTGGGCAAAGATATCTAAAATGACTTCAGTACGGTCTAAGACTCGAATACCAATTTGGGTTTCCAAATTTCGCACTTGGGCTGGGGATAAATCCCGGTCAAATACGACCAAGGTGGCTCCTAGGGTTTGGGCGGTTAAGGCAATATCCGAGACCTTACCCTTACCAACAACGGTTTGCGGATGGGGCTGCGATCGCTTCTGCTGCATCGTTTCCAAAACAGTACCGCCAGCCGTTTCCACTAACCGAGCTAACTCTTGCAACCCTTCTGAGAACCGTTCAGGACTAGCTCGATCCACCTGTAGACCCACCAATAATACCCGGTCTTGCTCCGTATCAACCGCTTGTGCAACCGCTTCTCGACGAAATTCATTTTCTAGCTCTTCTACCAAGTCCAGAAAATCTGAATCAGTCAATTCCTCCAAACTCACAGGAGGAGAAAGAATCCAATTCGTTTGCGGATCGGCGATTAAATGGGCTAGATACGCCGATTTGACATAACCAGTCGCCCCTTTACCACTGCGATAGGAACCCCCACCACTGAGGGTTAACACCGCTAGAGCATCCAACCGTTGTAAAGCCATGGCAGTGAGCGATGACTTATTGGGCGGAGTCTGCTTCAGTTGGGTGGCAATACAGCGAATACCGCTCAGTCTTTCCATGCCATATCGAGGCAGTTCCAGAGGGGGGATCTGGGTTTGGTGGGGACTGCCCACCCCCACGCGAATGACTTGGCCGCGACGGTTAATGTAGCTACAGACGGGTTGATTAATATCTGAGCTAATGGCAGCAACGCGCTGGGCAAATTCGGACGTAGTTAGGCGATCGCCCGGTAGCCGTTGATGATACAACCGTTGCAATTGTTTGAGTTGACTCGGCTTTAATCCTTGAATGTTGCCGTAGATAGTATCGATAGGCTCTCTCTCCCTGAGCAGTCGCACAAGATTAAACAGATGTTATCCCAATGGGGATAACACGATTGTAGTATATCGATTCTGTCCGGTTGTCTTTAGCGATAAATTTTAATGGAAATCTGGCCGCGATCATAAGCGAATCTCGATGATCTGTCCGGGTTGAATGATGACTGGCAGATTAGGATTGACAGAAGTCAGGCGATCCGATTGTCCTTGAATGGGGAAGGTACGGTCAGAGCCTAGAATAATCGCAGTGGCTTGAAAGCGACTCTGTTGGCCTTGGGTTTCAAATTGCCCAATTACCCGTGTTCCTACGGGGATCAGTAAACTCCCCTGCCGATCTGTGATGGCTTCATGAACAATTAACACTTCTTGTAGGGGAATACCGGGAGTGAGGTAAATGCTCTCCTGGCCTGGATAGCGCAATTTTAAACGAGTTCCGCGAGGGAGGGACGATCTAGGATTCTGAGCAATTCTGGTTCCTGAATTCGACGAGGGCAAATCTTGCCCAAACTCGATGGTAGGAATCACTGTAGAGCGGATAGGGGGCACATCCAAAGTGGGGGCAGGAGCTTGAGGGAGAGATCGCCTTCTGATTCCGACTAAATCTGGTGTCGTTTCTACGGATGCCGGCTGGGTGACCAGGGAAGCGGCTGATGCTCCAGGGGTGGGTTCTTCCGTATTGCCAGTTGGCGCTTGGGACTGACGGGGAAATAGGGGAGGAACCGAGACGAGGGGCTGATTGGCTGGAGGTTCAAATGTGGCTGGAGGGAGGGTTAGGGTTGATGTTGAGCGATCTTGAGTAATCAAGGGACGAATCACGGTTCTATAGAATCCAGCAGATGTGGGAGAGGATTCGATCTGCACTGATTCTGGGGCTAATGTCACCCCAGGAGATAAGTATAAAATTAACTGTGTTTTATCGGATTCTGAAGTCTCTAAGGAAATTTCCTGAATCAATCCTGAGTAAAAATTGCGATCCGTAGGTACTTGAATTTCTGTATCTGGTAATTCTAAAATAATTCTCAGGGGATTCTCGACAACAAAGTAGCGAGGTGTTATTTTTCCTTGGAAGATTAATTCCAATTGAGTCTTTAGGGGGTCATATTGCCATTGTCTAAGTTCGGCAGCTAGAGCGGGAAAAGCCAGGAAATATAAGGCGATTGCTCCAATCCACCCTAAAGAATTCAGGACAATGTTGAGTGGAGACCTCCAAAGTATCCGACTTAATGCTTGAATTTGTCTGTAATTCATATCACACCTTTTTGAGCGAATAATCACCAGTTGATTAGGGTATTGTCACATCAAGATTTCATGAATTCTTAGATACTAATAGATAGAGTTGCGTAAATCTAGAGGGGAAACGATGCTATGTACTTGTATGAACACTACTCAAAACCTGAGACCTATATTCGACGGATGAATTTTTCTGAGGGCATTGACCCCCGCTCAACCCCCAATATCCATCAAAGATTGGTGAAACGAACCCAACAAATGGCCCAAGCTAACTTAGAGTTAGCGGATGAGGTTGCCAAACGGAGGCAGGCAGAAGAAAAATATCGCTCCATGTTTGAGAATGCCATGGAGGGAATGTTTCAAAGCACTCCAGAGGGTGAGTTAATCAGTGCGAACCCGGCTCTGGCTGGGATTTATGGTTATTCTACTGTAGAAGCTCTGAAGAATGAGGGAATTCGAGTAGGAGATCTGTATGTAGATAGAGACCGTCGCCAGGAGTTTGTAGAGCAATTAACGAAATACGGACAGGTGTGGGGTTTTGAATCCCAAATTCGCCAACCGGATGGCCAAGTGATTTGGATTTCGGAAACGGCTAGGGAAGTGCGGAATCCGTCAGGAATTCTTCTATATTATGAAGGGATAGTTCAGAATATCACCGATCGCAAACAAACAGAATTGGCGCTTAAAGAGTCAGAGACTTCTTATCGTCAACAGTCCGAAGCGCTGCAACAGGCTTTAGAGCAAGTACAACTGGCCCAAAGTCAATTGGTACAACAGGATAAGATGTCTTCCTTGGGGCAGTTGGTTGCGGGAGTAGCCCATGAAATTAATAATCCAGTCAGTTTTGTCTGTGGGAATTTGACCCACGCGATCGCCTATACTCAAGACTTGTTAGAGTTAGTAACACTCTACCAAAACCAATATCCAGAACCTGGGGCCGAAATTCAACAGGCCCAAGAGAATCTAGATGTAGAGTTTTTGGTGGCAGATTTACCCCAAGTTCTTGCTTCTATGGAAGTGGGAGCCAACCGCATTAATCAACTGGTTCGGAGTTTGCGTCATTTTTCCCGTGCAGACGATCAAACTCTGCAACCGGTTGATTTGCATGAAGGTTTGGATAGCACCTTGATGATTTTACATAATCGCTTGAAAGCGAAAGGCAGTCAACCGGAGATTGTAGTACAGAAACACTATGGTGAAATTCCGCAGGTTGTCGGATATGGGGGACAACTCAATCAAGTTTTCATGAACTTGTTAAGTAATGCGATCGATGCGATCGAAGAAAGACTCGAACAAGGGGGGTATAAGACGGAAGATCCCCAGATTCAGATTACGACTTCCTTATCTTCTAGCGATCGCGTAGAGATTCGCATTGTGGATAATGGTACAGGTATGACTCCAGAGGTTCAAGAGAAAGTTTTTAAAACTTACTTTACCACCAAGCCCCTGGGTAAAGGAACAGGATTGGGACTATCTCTGAGCCAACAAATTATTACTGAACGCCATAATGGACAGTTGCGATGTGAATCTCAATCAGGTGAAGGAACAGCATTCATTATTGAGTTAGAGCTTACCTAAGCCATTATCGATTGCTATCACTATATCGCTCTTGTGCCCAGGGTTCTCCCCGATGATGATAGCCATTACTCTCCCAAAAGCCTAATTCTTCGCGATCGAGAAATTCTAAACCATGAATCCACTTGGTGCTTTTCCAAGCATATAGATGGGGGATGACGAGGCGAACGGGGCCCCCATGGTCTGCGGATAGAGGTTCACCAAAGAGAGTATGTGCAAAGAAGTTATCTTCTTTTAAGAAATCCTCCAGAGTCAGATTAGTGGTATATCCTCCATAGGCATGTTGCATCAGATAGGTCGCTGTAGGGTTAAGGTCTACCTGTTTCATGAAATCCATAACCCGAACCCCACGCCATTGCACATCTAGCTTTGACCAGTGGGTAACACAATGAAAATCTTTGGTGAAGTCATGTTGGGGCATCGCCATCAAGTCGGAGAAGGTGAAGCTCACTTCTTTGGCTAATCCCCATACCTTCAATTGCCAGGCATCGGCCGTAACTTCGGGCGTTTCCCCATAGGTGAGGACGGGAAACCCCTTACTGAGATGTTGCCCAGGTGGAGTGCGATCTTGCAAGGACGGATCGGGTTTGCTGAAAAATTTACCAATTGCCATACCACAAAGCGTTGAGGGTTTTCCTCTCTATAATAGTCAAGAATGGGTGACCTGATGCCACCCATTCCCAGACCTTTCCCCAGTTTTGATAGGCAATTTACTCTTCTTCTTCATCCTCATCAGAAGGATAGACAAAATTGGATCGTCCCGTAAGGATGGACTTACCCAGAGACATAGCTTTCTGGGCTTCTAGTGCTGCCTTGCGTTTCCAGACAGCGCGACGCTGATTGCGTTTTGTTTTAGAGGTTTTCTTCTTTGGAACAGCCATAGGATGTCAGAGTCCCTTTTAAGAGGGCAATTTTTCCACAACCTTCCAATTATACAGAAGGCAATAGGCAATAGGCAATAGGCAATAGGCAAATGAGTCAAGGTTTCTCTCTCCCATTCTCCTCCATCTCTGGGTCTCGAGTGTGCCCATGTCCCCCATCCAACCCCCTCTTGTGACCAAGGACAATACCCGATACATTAAAGACAAATTCAAAGACACTAACCATCAAGGCACTAGGTATATTAGGAGTGGGTCATGGGAAAAACTAGGGCGATCGCCATCGGCATTAATCAGTATCAGTATTTCCAGCCGTTAAGCTATGCCCAACAAGATGCCCAAGCATTTTGTGATTTTTGGACGTATCAAGCTGGGTTATCTCTGGATCAATGCTTACTCCTGAGTGAGGTTTCTCAACCCATTCAGGGTGAATCAACTTACCCGGATCGCCCCACAATAGAAGGATGGATGGAGAAAATTTCTAGTGGCAATCATCCACAATTCCAGCTCGATCCAGAAGATCGCCTCTGGCTGTTCTTTAGTGGTTACGGTTCCAGTGTCGATGGCCAAGACTATTTGATGCCCATTGACAGCGATCCCAATCAAGTCAGCATCACAGGAATCTCTATGGCTTGGTTATTCAACTCTCTCGCCAACTTACCGACTCAAAATCTGTTGGTGGTGTTAGATATGAATCGGCCATCGAGTTTGCAAATTGGGGGACTTTTAGGGAATCAGACCGCTAATTTAGCGCGAGAACTAGAAATTGCCACTCTTCTTTCGTGTCAACCCGGTCAATTTTCCCAAGAGACCTTAGAATTACGACAAGGGTTATTTACGGCTGCTTTGCTGGAAGGATTGCGATCGGGTCAATGCAGTACATTAGCGAGTTTAGATCATTATCTGCACCGTCGGCTAATGGAATTGAGCGATCAACACAATCGACCCAACCAACAAGCCTTGATGGTGGTGAATCCTCCCGGCCGAGTTCATCGGGTGATTTTACCGATTGAGGAGACCGAAACAGAGGAAGCCCTTTCTCAAAGTTCCAGTACCGCTGAACCACTAAGTGTTCCGTCCGGTTCTGGGGTTATTCCTCAGCCAAGCCCTGTTGCCCAGAAAACCTCAACAGATATTCATAAGCCTATGGAACCTGACAAAAAACCCCAATCTCAAGACCCCAAATCCAATGAAGAAGATGCACAATTTTGGCGATTACTGATTCTGGCTTGGGGGGGTATTGCCCTAATTTTGATTGGAGGAGTCTTTTTACGCAATCGTAATGCGTTAACTACGGTCGAAACACCACCTAGTCCAGCAGTGACTGATCCAGTTGCGGGTTCTCCGGCTCCAACTCCTGCCGCAAGTCCTTCGGAAGTGGTGGTGATTCCTGCCCCGGCTGATTCTCCAGTCGCGGCGACTCCAGCTCCTTCTCCAGCGGTTCCTCAAGCTCCAGCGACTGTAGCTACACCGGCTCCCGCTCCCCAACCTCAGCCAGCGAGTGCCCCAACCTTGACCCAGGTGACAAGTATTTTAGGCTCTCAGCAAGCGTCGCTGTATGTAAAGGCGATTGAAGAAGCGCGGAAAATTTCGGCAGATAATCCCAATTATGCTGAGGCTCAAGGAAAAATTGAGCTATGGAGTCAAGCCATTATGGATATTGCCATGGGTCGGGCAGCTCAAGGGCAGTTTGAGGGGGCGATCGCCGCTGCTCAACTGGTGCCACCCGAAGTCTCGGCTTATTCAGCCGCCCAAAGTTCAATGACTACTTGGCAACAGCAGGCAGCTCAAGCCAAGGCGAATCAGGTGGTGATTCAACAAGCCAGTAGTAAGATTAAGGCCAATCAAGCGTCTTCTTATAATCAGGCAATCGCCCAGGTGAAGACCATTGGGGCGGATCAACCCCGATATAACCAAGCTCAAACACTGGCCAACCAATGGAGTAGTGAAATCCTCAAAATTGCCTACCGTCGGTTAGCCAGTGATGGTCCGGCACAGGCGATCGCGGCAGCTAAATTGGTTCCCGAAAACACAGCAGCTTATGCAGAGGCCCAACGGGCGATCACCGTTTGGCAAACTCGCTTATAACGCATAGCCCTGAAAGCCAACAGATTCACAACTCTGAAGGGATACAACGAACCGGTTGTATCCCTTATTCATTAGAAAATTTATTGCCGATTGCCTTGGGACACACCAGAATCCTAAAAAAGGTTTAAACTTCTTTACGCACAGTTCCCCTTCCAATCTTTTATACTGGTCAAGCTACCGATCAAGGCAATGATAGTCACTTTTTCCCCCTTATAAATTCCATGTCCGATGAGTATATTGTGGTTAAAACCAGTGAATATACGTCCCTTCAAGAGGAAGTAAAACGTCTCAGAGAACGGGTATGGGCACTTGAACAGCCGACCCAAATTCAACCTGAACCTATCCAGGTTGCTCAACAAAAAGCCCTTTTAGCCGTCATTACACGCATTCGTCAATCTCTGGATGTGGAAACTATTTTCCAATCAACAGCGATAGAAGTACGACAACTGTTAAATGCCGATCGGGTAGGCATGTATCAATTTGCTGAAAACTCTAACTACCAATGGGGGGAATTTGTCTCGGAGGATGTCTTACCACCTTTTTCTTCCACTTTAACTGCTCGAATTGAAGATCACTGTTTTGGCGATAATTATGCCCAATATTACCAAGAAGGGCGAATTTGGGCTTGCAATGATATTTATGCACAAGGTTTAAATGCTTGCCATATTAAGATCTTAGAGCAATTCCAAGTGCAAGCTAATTTGGTGGTTCCCCTCCTAAAGGGAGAGATATTATGGGGACTTCTCTGTATTCATCAGTGTCGCGCTCCTCGATGTTGGCAACCCCAAGAAATAGAATTTATTTCCCAGATCGCGGTTCATTTAGGAGTTGCTCTACAACAGGCAGAAGTCTTAGCCGGGCAAAAACAACAGTCAGATCGGCTAGCTAAAGCGGTAGCTCAGGCTGTGGATCGGGAACAGGCGATCGCTGCTGTAATCACGAAAATCCGCCAATCCCTCGATCTCGATACCATTTTTCGCACCACCACCGATGAAGTCCGTCAACTGCTCAAAGCCGATCGAGTCGTCATTTATCGTTTTAACGAAGACTGGAGTGGAGAATTTGTTGTAGACTCTGTTGCTCCGATGTGGAAATCCTTAATTATCGGGCAACAGGAAAATCCAGGTTTGAACTGTAAGATTGGTGAATGTAGCCTCAAAAATCTAGAACATTTGTCCGTCACAGATACTTACTTTCAGCAAACCCAAGGCCAATTATTTAACCAAGTGCAATCATTTCGGGTTTGTTCAGATATCTATAATAGTAACTTTTCTCAATGTTATATTCAGGCCTTAGAATCCTATCAAGCTAGAGCCTATGCCATTGTCGCCATTTATCGACACCAGCGTCTATGGGGCTTATTAGCTGCCTTTCAAAATTCTGGCCCCAGGGATTGGCAAGAGATTGAAATTAACTTCTTAGTTCAGATTAGTTCTCAATTAGGAGTGGCTATTCAACAAGCAGAATTATTAGCCCAAACCCAAAAACGCTCTAGCGAATTAAAAAGCACATTAGATGCCCAACTGCAAAAACGAGCCAATGAATTAGAGCAAGAAGCACAACGGGAGAAGGCGATCGCTGAAGTAATTGATAAAATTCGTCGTACCCTAGACTTAGAGACTATTTTTCAAACGGCTGCCACAGAAGTCCGACAACTGCTAAATGCAGATCGAGTCGCTATTTTTGAGTTTGATCGCGAATCCGACTGTACTCAGGGAAAATTTGTTTCTGAAGATGTCTTACCTAGCTTTGAATCAACCTTAACTCAAAAAGTTTATGATTATTGTTTTGATTGGCATCAGAACAATAATCATAAACCCGGAAAACTACAAGCCATTTCCGATATTTTCACGGCAGATCTATCTCCTTGCTATTTTAATATCTTAAACAAATTTCAAATTCGGGCCAATCTAGTTCTCCCCCTAGTTAAAGGGAATCAGTTATGGGGTTTGCTATGTATTCATCAATGTTTCAAATCCAGAACTTGGGACCCCAAAGAAATTGAATTTACCCGTAAAATTGCCATTCAGTTAGGCGTAGCCTTACAACAGGCAGAATTACTCTCTCAAGCACAAAAGCGATCCAGTGAATTACGAATAACCCTAGCAGATTTAAATGCCATTGTTGATAATTTAGCCGATGGCTTATTAGTGACTGATACCCAAGGGAGAGTAACTCGATTTAATCCGGCTCTTTTGTCGATGTTTAACTTAGAACGATGGCAACTAGAAGGACAGAATGTTTGGACAATTTTCTCCCCTGAATTAGAGGAGTTGATCGCATTAATTCATAATCGAAATCAAGAAATTATTACCCTTGATGTGAAGTTGGGGAATCATCGCGAAGGTCAAGCCTTAGCGACGAGTATTATTAAGGAAGGAGAAGGAATGGAAGGGGATCAATGTATGGGTTCAGTGATTCTCATTCGAGATGTCACTGTCGAGCGGGAAGTCGATCGGATGAAAACTGATTTCTTAAACACAGTTTCCCATGAATTGAGAACCCCTTTAACTTCAGTACTAGGATTTGCAGAAATGATTCAGGAGAAGCTGGAAGAAATTATTTTTCCTGCGACTATACAACAGGATAGAAAAGTGAAGCGATCGGTTGTCGCAGTCAGTAATAACATTGACATTATCATTTCTGAAGCAGAACGGTTAACCTCCCTAATCAATGATGTATTAGATATTGCCAAAATGGAATCTGGTCGAGTAGACTGGAATATTCAAGCCGTTAATCCAAAAGTTATTTTGGATCGAGCGATTGCCGTAACTTTTTCTCTCATCAACAGTAATAATTTACAGTTAATCAAAAAAATTAATCCAGATTTACCCGTGATTGAAGTTGATACCGATCGCCTGATTCAAGTCCTCATTAATTTAATCTCTAATGCTGTAAAATTTACCGAACAAGGAACCATTACTTGTGAAGCAAAGGTTGTAGACAACCACCTGGTGGTTTCCATTATTGATACAGGTATAGGTATTGCACCAGAAAACCAGGATACTGTATTTGAGCGGTTTAAGCAAGTGGGGGATATTTTAACGAATAAACCTAAAGGAACAGGTTTAGGATTAGCAATTTGTAAACAGATTATTGAATATCATGGGGGTAAAATTTGGGTTGAAAGTGCCCTTAATCAGGGAAGTAAGTTTTCTTTTCTGCTTCCCCTTGATCCAAAAGTAATTAGAACACATATAGAGGAATTCAATGAATAAAAAAGTCTTAATTGTTGATGATGAACCTAATATCCTTATCCTCATGGAACAAGCCCTTGAAAAATTAGAGGATGAAGATGACGTAATTCTCTTAACAGCTAAAAATGGTCAAGAAGCATTGGAGGTAATTGAAGAAGAAAACCCTGACTTAGTTTTTTTAGATGTGATGATGCCTAAGATGAATGGACTAGAAGTTTGTGCCCAAGTTAAAGAAAATTCTAAGTTTGATAATATCTATATTATTATGCTGACGGCAAAAGGTCAAGAGTTTGATAGAAAAACGGGCATAGCTGTAGGAGCAGATTTGTATATGACTAAACCTTTTCGTCCGAAAGAAGTATTGGCTAAATCAAGAGAAATTCTTGGATTTATAAATGAGTAAATTTTAATGATAAATATTAATTTTAAAAAAATTGTCCTCAAGCCTAGAATAAAAAAAATCATCCAGCAGCTCATTAATGATAATCATCAGATAGGGATTTTAGACGATCGTCAACTTCCCATTTTAGGAGAGCTAACCCTAGCTAATGCCCAAGGATATGAAATTGTCGTAGAAGATAAAATTTTAGGTTGGGTCGTCAGCGAAGATATCTATAATTCGATTGCCCAACTGGTCATTTATTTAATTGAAATAGAAGTCAATAAAAAAGTGTTAGCGGCTGATGCTTTAGACAAATACGAAGAACTTAACTTTTTGTATGATATCTCCTCTAAAATATCTACGTGTTTGCATGTCCACGAAGTAATCAAGCTCATGGCAAACGAAGCATTCAAACAAATACCCGGTAATGCCTTAGTAGTCATGATTTATAATGCTTATGAACAATCTATGCAAACGTTTTATCCTAAAACTGATGAAAATCAAGTCATCTTAGGGAAGAAAATTCCAACTAATATCGGAATTTATGGTTCTGTTTTTAATTCAGGAAAGGCGGAAATTGTAAATCAGGTGACTTTAGATCCTCGATTTATTCCTCAAGATTTTGAAATTGTGTCTATGATGTGTTGTCCGTTAATGACACAAACGGGGAAATTAGGCATCATTCAAATTAGTAGCGATCGCGCCCTAGACTATACTGCCCAAGACCTCAAGTTATTTACAGCTCTAGCTTCCCAAGCCGCCGCCTCAATTCAGAATGCCCTATTTTATGAACAACTCCGGGACTATTCCTATACCTTAGAGAGAAAAGTAGCTGAAAGAACTGCTGAATTAGAGCGGGTAAACCAAGAATTAAATCAACTGGCTAATTTAGATGGTTTAACCCAAGTAGCAAACCGTCGCTGTTTGCAAGAAACATTTGATCGAGAATGGTATCGACTTGCAAGGGAGAAATCGCCCCTATCTATTATTATCTGTGATGTAGATTATTTTAAGCGCTATAATGATACTTATGGACATCAAATGGGAGATGAATGCTTACAAAAAATAGCGGAAGCAATCAAACAAGCTTTAAAAAGACCAGCGGATTTAGTGGCTCGATATGGAGGAGAAGAATTTGTCGTGATTTTGCCCAATACTCAAGCATCTGGAGCTTGGATAGTTGCTCAAGAAATCCAAGAGCATGTGCGTCAACTATCCCTCGATCATCAAGCCTCGCTCGTTAGTCCTTTCATTACGATGAGCATGGGACTCTCTTCAACCATCCCCACTCACGAAACGTCAGGAGAAGAATTATTTGAAATTGCGGATCAAGCCCTCTACGAAGCTAAAAAACAGGGTCGCGATCGCATGATATTTCGGGAATTTAAATCGCCAGATCTTCAACCTCAATAACCCAAAGTGCCAGAGAATGATGGTATCTCTAGGCTTTAGTGTATCATTCATTATTCATAGTTAATTCAATATTTCATTGCTAAACTAAGATCGGATCGCAATCTTACGTTGAGAACCCAAACGCTATGGTTGATGCAAAAACCCAATCCTCTGTCCCCCATGTCGTGATTGTTGGAGGAGGCTTTGGGGGGCTTTATGCAGCCCAAAGCCTAGGCAAAGCACCGGTTAAACTGACCTTAATCGATAAACGCAATTTCCACCTATTTCAACCCTTACTGTATCAAGTGGCGACGGGGAGTTTATCTCCTGCGGATATTTCTTCCCCTCTGCGCTTGGTTTTAAATCAAAATAAAAATACCCAAGTCCTTTTAGAGCATGTAAAGGATATTGATCCCGATCGCCAACAGCTTACCCTCGACAACCGTACCCTCTCCTACGATACCCTGATTCTGGCCACAGGTGTGAAGCATCACTATTTTGGCAACGACCAATGGCAAAATATTGCCCCTGGTTTGAAAACTATCGAAGATGCTCTACTCATGCGTCGTCGCATTTATGGCGCATTTGAAGCCGCAGAAAAAGAAACTGACCCCGAAAAACAAAAAGCTTGGCTGACGTTTGTGATTGTCGGTGGTGGCCCGACTGGAGTAGAATTAGCAGGGGCGATCGCCGAATTAGCCCATAGCGTCCTCAAAAACGACTTTCATCACATCGACACCACCAGCGCCCAAATTTTGCTCCTAGAGGGAGTAGATCGCATCTTACCCCCTTACAGGCCAGAATTGTCCATTAGAGCAGAAGAAGACCTCACCCAGCTAGGGGTAAGGGTACAAACTCAGACCCTAGTCACCCAAGTCACGGACGGTTCAGTAACCGTGCGGCAAGGAGAAAAAGAAAACGTAATTCCTGCTCGTACCATTCTCTGGGCTGCTGGGGTCAAGGCTTCGAGTCTTGGGAAAGTACTCAATGAGAAAACCGGAGTTGCCCTAGATCGGGCAGGTCGGGTAAGGGTAGAAGAGAATCTAAGCATTCCCGGTTATCCGAATATTTTTGTTATTGGTGACCTAGCCAACTTCTCCCATCAAGGAGAGCAACCCTTACCCGGTATTGCCCCTGTCGCTATGCAACAAGGTAAATATGTGGCCCAATGGATAAAACAGGAACTGCGCGGCCAAACCCATTCCCCCTTCCGCTATACCGAAGTTGGAAGTCTAGCCGTAATTGGTCAAAATGCGGCGGTGGTAGACTTAGGATGGATTAAGCTCACCGGATTTATTGCCTGGTTAACCTGGGTATTCGCCCATATCTATTATTTAATTGAGTTTGATAATAAATTAGTCGTCATGGTGCAATGGGGATGGAACTACCTGACCAGTGGAAGAGGAGCGCGGTTGATTACCGGTGAAGATTCTCTTCCCAAAGGAGTAATGAGTAATGAGTAATAGGACATTTCCCCGTGTCTCCGTGTCTCCGTGTTTCCCCCATTCCCCCATGACCCATTATCAAACCCAATTGCATATCAAAACCACAGGAAAGAACTTTTCCGCTATCACGGCTCAAATTAAACAAGTAGTCAAAGAATCCGGGATTCAAACTGGATTATGTACCCTGTTTTTAAGGCATACTTCCGCCAGTTTAGTCATTCAAGAAAATGCCGATCCTGATGTTTTGCAAGATTTAGCTAACTTTTTTGCCAAATTAGTTCCTGAAGATGGAATAAGTTATATTCATGATGCTGAAGGGCCAGATGATATGCCCGCTCATATCCGCAGCGCATTAACCAAAACGTCAGAACAAATTCCCATTCACCAAGGACGCTTACTGTTAGGGACTTGGCAGGGGATTTACTTATGGGAACATCGCAGTCGGAGTCACCACCGGGCACTGGTCGTTCATATTAGTGGAAATTAGGAAAATATTCAGATGCAGAAAAAGCTAGCGATCGCTACAGCTCTATTGAGCTTAATTCCCCTTTCTATTGCTTATCCCAGTTGGGCAGCTAATGTTCTCGAACAAGTGAATCAAAGCGGAACCTTAAGAGTTGCCGTTCGCCAAGATACCATTCCCTTTGGATTCAAAAATGGTCGAGGACAATGGATGGGATTTTCGGTGGATTTAGTTAAGCGTATTCAAGCCGAGCTAGAAGCAGAACTGAATAAATCTATTGAGATAGAATGGGTCGAAGTTGATACCCAAAATCGGTTTCAAGCCATTCAAGAGAATCAGGTAGATCTCGATTGTGG
Source organism: Roseofilum sp. Guam (assembly GCF_017746735.1). Lineage (NCBI taxonomy): Bacteria > Bacillati > Cyanobacteriota > Cyanophyceae > Desertifilales > Desertifilaceae > Roseofilum > Roseofilum sp. Guam. The sequence continues at coordinate 58,081 of NZ_JAGHZN010000018.1, forward strand.
CTCAAACTCTTTTACTTGGGAACGAGATGAAATCGTCGATTTTTCTATTAGCTACTTTAGCACAGGGACTCAGCTTTTAGTTCCACAACAAACTAAGCTAGGAAACCCAGAATCTTTACAGGGGAAACGTATAGGAATTATTGAAAATACCACCAATGCTGAAATCATTCAAAAGATCCAACCCAATGCTGAATTTATCTGGGTGCGCGATCGCGTCCAGGGATTGCAACAATTAGAACAAGGAAACATTGATGCCCTAGTGAGTGATGGAGTTCTCCTAGAAGCTCTCCGGAGAACCGCCAAAGACCCCCAAGCCTGGAGAGTGACCCCCAGTCGTCCTTACAGCTTAGAATCCTATGCTTGTATTCTCCCAGAAAACAATTCTCGTTGGCAATCAATGATTAATTACAGCTTGGTTAAATATATGCAAGGATTTTTAACCGATAAACCTGCCGAAATTGCCATTTTTCAACGCTGGTTTGGAACAGATGGGTTACTTCCCTATCCTCGACAAGCCATTTATTTTCATTATCAAGAAACTCTAAATTCTTTACAGTGGCTTCCAGAAAATGAATGGGAATAGCTGTAAGGTGGGGAGAAAAATCTCTTAGAACATTGCCTGTTCCCCAGCGTGATAGCATTGCATCATAGCCAATTAACCGGACTTGATTATGACACGGAGAATGGGTAATGACCCAATCTGCTGGGTTGAGGAGCTTTTCCTCTATATTCCCTAGAGATTTGCCGATCATTACCCATCATTTAGCGTTGAAAAAAACCCCTGAAGATGAAGTCAGGGGTTTAGATGCCAATCACATATTTTTTCCATTCTTGATGTGTACCGCTCGTCACATGCTTTTGCAGCTCGAAATAGAGACTGCTGTATGGCTTTCGCGGGGGATGAGATAAAGTCATAGAAGCTTCTTCTGGAGTCCGGTTTCCTTTTTTGACATTACAGCGAACACAGGCTGTGACTAAGTTTTCCCAGGTATCTCCTCCTCTGCGCGATCGCGGAATTACATGATCGAGCGTTAGCCCATCTCCCTTGTATCCACAGTATTGACAGCAATGGGAGTCTCTGTATAAAATATTCCGTCTTGTCAAGGGAATTTCTTTATAGGGAACTTGGATATAGTGCCGCAGTCGAATTACGGTTGGTAAGGGAAAACCAGGGCACAACAACTTACCATTGTGTTCTACTTGTTCGGCTTTTCCCTTGAGCAACAGAATAACCGCCCGTCGCCAGGTAGCGATATTGAGCGGTTCGTAAGAGGCATTTAACACCAGAACCTTGCTCATGGATATAGATAATTGCAAAAAGATTTTCAAATAGCCTAGCACATTGTTTTCCTTTAAGCATGAAATCAGGGATTGCAATCCATCTGTTCAGCTCCTTATTGATGGTGCTAAGGCTTGAAGCTGTATTCCATAGAAGAGAGAAGCCCCATATTATATTTTTGGCGTTACCGATCTAAAAATAATCTAAAATTTTCTAGTTCTTCCCAAAAAGATATAATAAATTATACTAGAATATAAATAAAAATACCAAATCCATGCCAACAGATGAGTATGCATTAGAGTCTGCATTGACTTCAGGATCGGCGATCGCCGGAACCCCTAGCGCTGATACTTTGATTGGAACCCCGAACCCGGATAAAATCATTACTTATGCTGGAGACGATTGGATTGCCGGAAATCAAGGCTCAGATACTCTCAAAGCCAATACAGGCCAAGATCTACTTTATGGCGGCCAAGACTCGGATCTGCTCTATGGAGGTCAAGGAAATGATACCCTTTACGGGGACAAGGGGAGCGATCGCCTTTCCGGAGACCTCGGTTCAGACCTCCTTATCGGGGGTGCAGATCGAGACTTCTTTATCCTCAGTCAGCCATCCCCCGCAAACCAGACCCAAGCAGATTGGATACTTGATTTTGAAGACGGTCAAGATTATATCCAACTTACGGGTAGCTTAACCTATGAGCGCCTAATCATTGCTTTAGGAACCGACAACTTAACCGGTACAACCCTCATTCAAGACCTCCTCACCGGCCAAACCCTTGCCATTTTATCCGGTATTCATCCCAATCAATTAACTCCTGAAGACTTTATTAGTAAGGCTCTCCCCTTTACCCTAAGCCAAAGCGCACAATCCGATTCTCCCTTACTCCTAGCCCCTCCCGAAACTCCCACCTCATTTAACATTGAATTTGACTATCGATTCGATCACAGTGGTTTTTTCAACGATCCTAACTGTCGTCAAATCCTAGAAACTGCTGCCTCCTTCTGGGAGCGCCATATTCTGGATGAATTTGCAGATCTAGCTCCCGGAACCCCCATTTATATCAAAAATCCCACCACTCGAAGCACCATATCGTTTACCCTAGATCGTCCGATTGATGATGTACTCGTCTTTGTTGGTGCAGCGCCTCTCTCCTCCCCCATTCTTGCTCAAGCAGGGCCAAGTGGCAATTGGACTCCTGGTAGTGACCTCGATCGCCGATTTAACAGTGCCAACTTTGAGCCTTGGACGGGTCATATCAGTTTTAATTCAAGCATTAATTGGTTTATCGATCCAACGCCCCAAACCCATAATGATATTCCGCCAGGACAAGTGGATTTAATGACCGTTGCGGCCCATGAACTCGGCCATATTCTGGGTATAGGTAAATCCCAAGCCTTTAACCAATGGATATCCGGTCAAACCTTCATCGGACCCAATGCCCTAGTGATGACTGAAGGTTTAGGGGTTCCCTTAGCTGACGATTTATCCCATATTGAAGACCATTTCTTACCCAATGGCATCAGTGGAGATTCCTTACTCACACCCTTTGTTTCTTTAGGGGTACGACAATTCCCTACCCTTCTCGATTTAGTGCTCTTACAAGACGTTGGATATCAGATTACGGTTTAGGGAATGGGGAATAAGAACAACCCAGTTTTGCCCTTTCCTTGGATATTCCATAAATAAAGCACTTGAGTGTTAAATTATCAAACGATCTCTAACATACCCATCATACCTTGATCTTCATGGTCAAGGATATGACAGTGGTAAACGGTTTTGCCGATAAAATCTTGATACTGAATTCGTAAGCGAACGGTTTCCCCACGACGGACATTAACCACATCTTTCCAGGCTAAAAGGGGTTCAGGAGTTTGATTGCGGCCGATCACTTGGAATGAGTTGAGATGGATATGAAAGGGATGATCCATTCCTCCTGGATTAATGATTTCCCACTCTTCAATTTGATTCAATTTGACCCTAACATCGATACGTTGATGATTAAAGACCCGATCGTTAATCAAAAATACCATTCCCCTTCCTGGAGTCATGCCATGATTGAGGGTAAACTGGCGCAGGGTTTGCGGTTCAGGTAACGGTGTAATGGGAATCAGGGTTTTGGGTAGGGGAATGGGGGCGACAGGTTCAGTATACTTGAACGTGGCGATCGCCTGAGTTTGGTTGCTGCTAGAGGATAATCTCATATGCCCCATCATGCCCACGGTTCCCCGGTCATAGGGTAAACTTGATAACGTATACTGGGATGGGGGGCGATCGCCTGAAATTAAAACCTGTACTCGCTCTCCTGGCGCTAACAGTAATTCTCGTAATTCTACCGGTTCGGAAATTGCACCCCCATCTGTAGCAATTAAATAAAAGGGATGTTCATCTAAGGATAAGCGATAAAACCGAGAACTGGACGCATTCAACAAGTGTAAGCGCAGCAAACCTTGGGCAGGAATAGAAAACTCTGGCTTGATTTTCCCATTCACCGTCACCAATTCTCCTTCTCTCCCTAACATAATTGCCCCATGGGAGAGGTGGAAATTACGATTAGCACTAAAATCTTGTAACACTAAAAATTCTTCAGAAGCGGCTTTAATTTCTGGAATTTCGTCTAATTCACCCCGGACAATCAACAAGCCAGCTAATCCTTTAAATACCTGTTCTGCTACTTGTCCATGGTAATGGGGATGATACCAAGAAGTGACCGCCGGATGATTTTCAGGCAGCGTAAATTCATAGCTGAATTGTTCTCTAGGAGGAACAGCAATAAACACATTATCAGCCGTTCCTGTGGGCGGAATATGCAATCCGTGATAATGAAGGTTGCTCGTTTGGGGTAATTGATTCTGAAAATTAATTTGAATCGTATCTCCGGGTTTCGCTTCTAGTCTTGGCCCGGGAATTTGCCCATTATATCCCCATTGCATGAGCCGATTTCTGCCGAATTGCATTGGCATTTCTTGGGCAACCATATCCACAGATAAAAATCCATCTTGACTGATATGAGTATTCGGCATAGCTGGGGCTTGGCTGATCGTTTTCCGACTACATTGACTCAGTAGGATTGTGCCGCTTGTACTGGCCATATAAGTCAGGAATTTTCGTCGGTTGAGCATATTTTTTTATAGAGTAGTTTTCATTTTTAAGTCCGGTTAAATACATTGTATCATAATAGACTAATCAGACTTGGGATCGGGTAGCGATCGCAGATTTTGCTCCCTCAACCAGCTATCCAGCCAAGCGCGATCGCCCTCCGATAAAGGGGGTAGAGGATCTTGGTTATAATCTACGACTAAATCATAACTGGCTGTATCGTAAATATTATCTAACAATACCTGTAAATCTACTAAGGGTTCCGTATCTCCAGACTTTAGGGGCAAGGGAAATGCAAGAATGCGATCGCGTAAATTAAATCCATACAAATCTGCTTGAGGGCGGCGATCGCCTCGACTAACCAAAATTCGATAATTAGTGGCACCTTGGCTGTGATAAACCAGCATCGGTTGTCCCTTGCGCAATAAATTAATCTCCACTACATGAGTAGAACTGCTTAAAATTTTATTGCGCTTACCCTCATATTGCTTTCGCCCTTTCTGAGACTGCCCCTTAGAGCCAGTTCAATAATGAGCCAGTGATGGACTCCTGGCCAAAGGTCTGAATGTTCCAGATAAGGGTTCATCCCTGAAAAAGGGGAAGGCATAAACGCTCCTCATCACTGAGTTGGATTACTCTTCGTCGCTCAAGTTTGCCAGATGCTCTTCCAATCCCATGCGAGTTTCCGCTTTATGCAGAAAATAGCCCGTCATCATTGCTGAAGCCAACAAACGGCCTAACTGTTCCCGACTGGTGGTGATAGTCACTCCGAAATGGTCTGGAGGCAAATGTCCCAGCAATCCCACAATGTTGTGTTCCATGACGCTGAGGGCTTCTTTAGAGGGTTGTGAGAGATGATTAACAGCTTCAGGGTCTAGGGAATGCAGATATTGACCTAGGACGTTGTTGTCATTAGCCAATTGCTCGAAGAGATCGGAATGTTGGGAGGGTATGTTAGGATTCATAGTTTTTGACTCAATGAGAGAGTGACTTCTGTTGACTGTTTTTACTGTAAACGAGGACTCAAAAAAGCCATTGGAGGTGAACCGAACTTAGGAAGCAGGGATTTTGCGAAACCGAGGAAAGTCTGAGCCTGCCCTACTCGGGCAGGCGAGAATAGGTGAAGTTAATCACAGTAAAGGGTATCGCGGGTGTTTTCTCCGGTGATGGGGTTGGTTCCTTTGGCGATCGCACATAAATATTCCTGAGCATCATCTCGGAGAATCACATCAGTAAAATCTGCTCCCTCGATATTAGCATCTCTAAAGCTGGCCAGTTGGGCAAAAGCCCCTTCAAAGAGAACATCTTTTAAGTTCGCCTTTCTAAAATTGGCTTCTCCAATAGTGGAATATCTCAGATCGGCTCCTTCTAAATTCGCTCTAATTAATTTGGCTCCAAATAAACTCGCGCCTCGCAAGTCTGCTCCCACAAAGCTGCTTTCAGTCAGATCTGCTTGATCGAATTGAGCTTCTATGAGATCTTTACCCGAAAAATCAGCACCTTTCAGGTCTACTTTTTCATAGTTTTGGGCAAACGCTGGGGATAGGTTACCGATGCTTCCAGTCAGGCTCAGGCTCAGGATTAGGCATACACTCAATAACCCAATCAGATAAGTAGGAATTTTTTTGACGGTCATGGGAATGGTCGGTTTAGGTGTTCAACAGCGATATCATCATCCTATGGGAAGGTGGAGGCTGAAAAGAGGGTGGACTGATATGAGGCTCAATCCGGGAATGCAAGGAGAAGAGACCGTTGCTCAATGGTTGCAACAGCAAGGTGCAAAGATTTTGCATCGTCGGTGGCATTGTCGTTGGGGAGAGTTAGATTTGATTGTCCAATGGCAGGAAGAGTTGGTTTTTGTGGAGGTGAAAACCCGCAGTGCTGGCAATTGGGATCAGAATGGGTTAGGTGCAATTTCTTCTAGGAAACAGGAGAAATTGCGCTGTGCTGCGGAACTCTTTCTAGCTGAGTCACCTGAGTTTGGTGAATGGGGATGTCGTTTTGATGTGGCGTTGGTCTATTATCAGCGAGTGGGTACATGTTCAGATGTTCGGGCGATCGCCCCACCACTCACCTATAACCATCAGCAGTTTATGATTATAGACTATCTCCAAGGTGCATTTTAAAACTGACAGTTGTGTGATTTAACTCATTTCAAAGTTAGGTTACAGCTTCTATGATCAAAGTAACACCATCTAAATTAGCCAATCACGAAAGTTATCCTATGTTGAAGTTCGCGATCTTATTCCTGGGAGCCTTTACCCTAATTCTCTGTACATCCCTAATCTCAAATCCTGTCCAAGCACAACCCCCTAGTGAGCATACCATTGTCTATAGCTGGGGATACGATCGCGTAGGAAGCCATCAAAAGGTTTGCAAGCAGTTAGAGTCTGTCATTCAACCTAATCCTCGCTATACCGACAAACCCTCTTTACATACTTATAGCCGTGTAGTGAGCGATCAGTATTGCTCTCCAACAATCAATGATTAGATCCAGACTAATTATTTATACTTAAACTATCTATCAACTGATCTTTAACCCGGATTTTCAGCTCCTTGTCTGTCCTAGTGCCATCTATGACTGACCCGACTAGAAAACACAGGGGAAGGTAACGGTAAAAGCACTTCCCTTTCCTTGTTCACTCTCTACCATGATTTCACCTCCATGGAGATCAATTAAGCGTTTCACAATGGAAAGTCCTAAGCCAGTTCCGGGGATTTTCCCCACATTCGCGCCTCGTTCAAACCGTTGAAACAGTTTTTGTTGATAGTCTAGAGGTAACCCAATCCCTTGGTCTCGAACTGCAAGCCTAATCTCAGATTCAGTTTGGGTAATATCAAGCTTAACAGTTCCTCCATTTGGGGAATACTTGATGGCATTCGAGAGCAAATTCGAGAGAACATGGCGTAGAATCATAGCATCAAGATTAATAATCCGGTTTTCTCCATAAACGGTAAGCACTAAGTTATGTTTAGAAGAGGCAATCACTTTGATTTCTTCAATAATCTCTTCACAAAATTCGACTACATTAATCGGTTCCGGATTAAACTCTAACTTGCCAAATTCAGTCCGACTTAACGTGAGAATATCTTCCAATAATTGATGCATATGCTGTGCTGCGGTTTGAATACGCTTTAAGTGCTTCTCTTTTTTCTCTTCCGTTAGTTTATTGCCATAACGTTGTAACATTCCTGCCGACATTTGAATCGCGGTTAAAGGCGTTTTCAAGTCATGGGACGCGATCGAGATATATTCTGTTTTTTCTTGACTTTTAGATTTTGCCTGAGCTAACGAAGATTCTATATTTAAGCTTTCCTGATATTTTTTTAACGTCATTTTAATCGTGGCATGAACTTCCCTTTCCTTAAAAGGTTTGAGTAAATAGCCATAAGAGCCGGTTTCTTCAGCACGGGACAAGGTCTCATCATCAGCATAAGCCGTTACATAGATAACTGGAATATTATATTGTTTTCTAATTTCTTCTGTAGTTTCAATACCATCCATATCCCCTTTAATCACAATATCCATTAGAATTATATCAGGAATAATCTCTCTAATTTTATTGAGAGCTGCTTTTCCAGAAGAGACAATCCCCACTACTTCATAGCCTAATTTTTGTAATTTACGGGCTAATCCTTTGGCAATCAGTAATTCATCCTCAACAATTAAAATTTTGACAGGAGACATAATTATACCCTCTGACGATACTTTAACTCTGAAAATCGTAATTCAAATGTTGTGCCATGGTCTCTGAATAATGTGATTTCACCTTCTAACTGTTCCGTTAGGGTACAAACCAACTCCATGCCCAAAGAATCAACCTTGCGAAAATCCAAGTCTTCTGGAAAACCAATTCCATTATCCGCTACTTTGACGACAATTTGATTGTTATCTTTTTGATACATAATTACCTCCACTTTTCCTATTTTTTCTTCAGGAAAAGCATGTTTTAAAGTATTGGACAATAACTCATTTACAATTAAGCCACAGGGATGAGCTGTTTCTATATTTAATAGAACGGGTTCGATATCCAAATAAAATTTAACCTTATTGTCTTCTACATTATAGGATTCAAACAAATTGGGGACTAAATCTTGCAAATATTCACCAAAGTTAATCGTATCTAGGGTCATCGACCGATAGAGCTTTTCATGAATCAGAGCCATGGAATAAATACGATTTCGACTATCTTCCAAAACTTTAATTAAAGTCGGATCGCTAACATAATCTGCTTGAAATTCCAATAAATTAGAAACGACTAATAAATTATTTTTAACTCGATGATGAATTTCTTTTAAGAGAATTTCTTTTTCTTGCAAAGAAGTCACCAATCGACTTTCAGCTTGTTTGCGATCGCTAATATCTCGATACATCCATAGATGTCCGCGATCAATAGAGTCAATCAATATAGGAACATAATTTTGTTCTAAGATCCGACCATCAGCCAATTTGATTTCCTGGTTGGTCACTATTTTATTATGGGCGACAATATCTTGATGGTGTTGACTAATTTCTTCTGGGCGATCAAATAAATGTGAAAATTCCTCTCCAATATTTCCCCATTCTTGCCCAATTAATTGTTCAGAACAATTTGTGGTTTTGAATAGATGACAAAACGCTTGGTTAATTAACGCGACTTTATGATGTTCATCCTTAACTAAAACACCCAGTTGAAGATTGGAAATTAAACTGGTTAATCGAGAGGTTGTTTCTTGTAATTTTTGTTCAATTCGCTTGCGATCGGTAATGTCAATCCAATAGCCAATAATTTCCAGAGGATCACCTTCTTCATCACGGACTAAATTGAGTTTGTCGTAGATCCAAATATATCTGCCATCTTTATGTAAAAAACGGTATTCATGGCTATAAAAACCCTGGTCAAATAAACGCTTTAAGCCATGCTGACTGATTTTGACTTGATCTTCTGGATGCAGATGAGTCCACCAAAAGTTTTCCTCAAACATTTCCAGTAATTCATAGCCAATAACATCATAGGCATTGTCACTCACAAATGTAAGCTCTAAGCTATCATTTGCCCGCAAACTATATAAAATACCAGGACTAGAAGAGAGTAAATATTGAATTCTTTCTTGGCTCATTAACAAAGCTGTTTCAGCAACAATTCGTTCTTTAAGCTCTCTTTGCAGTTGCTGATAAAATTCTGATTGTTGGATAGCGATCGCTAATTGGGAAGCAATCTGTTTCAATAACTCAATTTCTTCCTCTTTCCAGTCTCTGACTCGATCGCATTGATGGACAATCAACAATCCCCAAAGTAAGTTATTTTGAATAATGGGAACTACGATTTTACTTTTGACTTGAAATTTTTGTAAAAACTCAACTAAGCAAGGACGAAGATCGGTTTGAGTAACGTCGGATATGGCATAAGTTTTGCCAGCAAGATATTGATCGTAGCATTCTCTAGGGAAGGTCTCTTCTGGAAATTTTTTATCCAAGGTTCCAGTCCAAGCTTGATTAACAGCTTCCGCAATTACTTGTCCTGTATAATTGGGTAAAACTCGATAAACTAATACGCGATCGGAGAGTAAAAGCTGTTTGACTTCTTGGACTGTGGTTCTCAAAATTTCTTGCAGATCTAAAGATTCTCGAATTCGTTGAGTAATCATGCCAAACAGCTCTTCACGTTTAACTTTAGCCAGTAAACGTTCTTCAGCAACTTTGATCTCAGTGATATTATTTTGAATGCCTAGATAGTGAGTTAAAATACCCTGATCATCATGAATTGGAGAAATGGTGATTCGATTCCAAAATAATGTTCCATCTTTGCGATAGTTTCGCAAGACAACCGTACAGCTTTCTTCATTTTTTAAAGCTTTACGAATTGTTTCAAGTCCCTCTTGCTCACGATCCGTCCCTTGTAGAATGCGACAATTCTTACCGATTATATCTTGTGCACAATATCCGGTGACTCGCTCAAAAGCAGGATTAACTGAAATCACGGGAAAATCGGGCTGTTGAGCATCGATAATAACGATACCATTACTGCTAGCAGCGATCGCTCGTTCACTCAAGCGTAACTGCTCTTCAACTTGCTTGCGTTCCGTAATATCAGAAGCAGCGCCTAAAAGCTGTATCGGTTTTCCTTGAGAATTTCGAGTAAAAATTGTATCTCGACTTACGAACCAATGCGATTCTCCATTGCGATCGAGCATTCGGTATTCGAGTTCCCAAATGTCTGTATTATTTGCATTCATCAATTCTTGATACCATTGGGCTAGTTTAGGTCGATCTTCTGGATGCAGGAAGTCCTCACAGACAATATTGCCCATTTCCTGAACCTCATGGGGAGTATAACCTAAGACTAGAGCAATATTTTTGTTACTATAAACAGTCTTGTACTGTTCTAAGTCATAAATATAGAGAATATTCGGACTGGCATCAGCAATACGTTGAATAAATCGCTCGTTCTCTTGCAGAGCTAATTCGGCTTTTTTACGGTGAGTAATATCTAAGACTGCGCAAGTAATTCCAATAACCTGGTTCTCTAAATTTGATAAGGGGTCAACGGTTATATCGTAGCACTTCAAATTCCCACGATCGGTGAGCATGACCTCTTCTCGCACACTGCTCTGAGAATCTAAGGCTTGTTGTTTGATTCGTTCTAATTTTTGGGCATCTTCTGGAGCAAATAGATCTCGATCGGACTTTCCAATTACTGCTTCTGCGGTATAACCGAGAGTGGGATTATAAATCCAGGTATATCGCAGATCTAAATCTTGGTTAAAAACGGTAATGGGGGCATTTTTTAGGGCAATCCTAAACCGTTCTTCGGCATAACGGAGGGCTTCATTGGCGGTTTCTAAATCAGCCGTCCGTTGAGCCACTTGATCTTCTAGGGTTTGATTGAGATATTTCAGAGCTTCTTCGGCTTGCTTGCGATCGCTAATATCAGTAATACTGCCCACATACCCTACAATCTTCCCTTCCTCATCTACATCAGCAACCGCCTGACCCATGACCCAAACCACGGTCCCATCTCGATGTTTAAACCGATACTCAGAAGAAAAGGGACGATACTCCTCAACCGCTTTATTCCACTCCTGAAACACCCGTTCTAAATCTTCGGGATGGAGCGTTTGCGACCAACCTTCCATCATTGCTTCTTGCGCTGATAGACCCGTCATATCACACCAACACTGATTGACGTATAAACACAGACCTTGCTTATCCGTCTGAAAGATACCCACAGGAGATGCAGTGGCTAACGTTACATAGCGTTTTTGACTCTCTTTTAAGGCTATTTCTATTTCTCGCCGCTCTGTGATATCTCGACCAACGGCGTAAAAATAGGATTCGTCGCTCGGCATAGCCGTCCAAGCAATCCATCGATAGGAACCATCCTGACAGCGATACCGATGTTCAAAATTAACGGTGGGAACTCTAGAGGCAAGTTGTTGCAGTTGAGCTTGGGTGGCGGCTAAATCATCGGGATGGATGAAGTCAAATAAGCTTCTCGATTGCAGTTGATGTGGGCTATATCCTAAGAGTCCCTGAAAACGGGGGTTGATCCGTTTAAAAGAACCGTCAAAAGTAATAATACAAAACAGATCGAGGGAAAGGTTAAAAAATTGGTTTAATTCTTCAGTGAGTCGATGTTGCTCCAGGAAAGAAGCCAATAAATGGGCAATCGCCTCCAAAAATTGCACTTCATCAGGATTAAAATGACAATGCTCCCTGCTATGGACTCCCAGCACTCCAAAGGGTTGTTCTACACCGGGAATGATAGTTGTTATGCTACTGATAACTCTACCTTGATTGTGTAACACCGATCCTCGAAAGCGAGTTTCTATTTGTAGGTCGTCCACAACGACAGATTGACCACACCATAAGGTATACCCCGGTTGTGTATTTTTCGTGGCACTGAGTGTCAGTTGTTCAATGGAATGCTGAAGATTCTGATAATGAACAGAGGTAAATCCATGGGCAGCTTGAATTTGAAATGCTGCTTGATTGGGTAATAATTCCAGAATTTCTACGTAATCAACACTTAGGGTTTTGGCAATCTGCTGTACGATTTCGTTCATCAGAATCTGTAGGTCTGTAGTAGCGATCGCATACTGGCTTAAATAGGTTAAGGTTTGTTGTTGGCGATCGCGAAATCGCAGTTGTATTTGAGCTTCCTGTCGTCGGCTTAAATCTATTCCAGTGATGATCGCATGGGTAACGATCCCTCGGTTGCTAAAACTCTGGTTCGACCACTCAATACGGCGTTTTTTGCTACCTTGAGTTACCCAGTGGCATTGATAAGCCCCAGTAGATTCCCCCTGAAGTGCTTGCCCAATCACGTGTTTAATCTGAGGTTGTTCGGCTAAAGGAATCAGAAATTCCCAAAATCGCTGACCTTGAGCCTGTTTTTCCAGAACACCACTTAAATGTTGGCAGGCCTTATTAAAGTAAATAATTTTACCATTTTTATCAACTACCACCACTAATGCATCAACCGCATTGAGAATGGCGTGGGTAAAGTGCTTCTCTTGTTCCAAGGTATAGTGCATCCATTGATGTTCCCTCAGTTGGGTGGGTAAATCTTGGAACGGTAAGCTTTGTTTAAGGCGGATCGCCAATTGATCCGCTTGCTGTTTAAGAAAGGCTTCATCGTTTCTAGACCAATGCCGAGGGGCGATCGCCTGTTGCGCAGTTAGCAATCCCCAGAGATGATTCTCTTGGAGAATGGGAACCACCAAATTCGCTTTGACCTGAAGTTGCTGTAAGAATTCCACATGACAAGGGGTTAAGCCTCCTGATTCAATATCGTGGGTCACTTGAGTTCGACCATTGCTATAGGCTTTAAACAGATCTTCGCCAAAATGAGAATCGATAATCTTTATACCTAATAAAGATTTACATAAGGGATATACAGATTCTGCAATTACCGTACCACCGCCATCCGGTTCAAAACGATAAATCAAGACTCGATCGCACTTTAATCCCTGATGAATTTCTTTGACTGTGCGATCCAGAAGGGTCTGAAAATCAATATTGTGGCGATCGTCAGATGTTTTGTGTGTTGCTTGAAGTTGTGCCAAGCCATAGTAAACAGAGATCGCATCTAAATCTTGTAGGCTTTTTTGCAGATCGTGGGCACAGACTACGCCCATGATATTCTGTTGGAGATTGAGTATGGGTAAATACTCGATCTGCTGCTCAACCATCAGTTTCGTGACAGCCAACAGATCTAAATCCGGTTGCCACGTTAAACTACAACCCTGGGGAGTCATGACTCGCTCAACACTCACCGATCTCCATTGTTGCCAATGGGTGCGAATCTGATGATAATCCGATACCGTTATCACCCCTAATACTTGTTGGTTTTGGCTGACCACAAGATAAGGATAGGGCGATTCACGATTCCAAAACGCGATCGCTTCCTCTACACTGAGATCCGGGGAAACCACAACAGGGTGACGATCCAGTACACTTTCTAAACTTGGTAATTGAAAAGATACAGAAGCAAAGGACATAATTCAGAGGCCAGAACAGTTCTAGGGGAAAGCCTTACCGAGAGCAGGAGAGAGTTGACGACAATCTCGGCAGTCTTCATAACTCCTGCTCGACTATGTAACCTAATTCCATGATAGCCTCGAAGACTGGTTCTGATTTCCAGCCTTCTGATTTTTTAGCTTAATCCCTCTTGCAGATCTGGGTTTAAGTCGGGTCGTAGTTTTCTCGCCCCTCTTAAGTAGGGATGGCTCACATGATGTTCCACAGGCAAATAAGCATGAATTAGAAATCGGATACAGTGGGATAAGGCTCCTTCCACATGCATTTGTTGCACATCCAATAATGGCACATGATCCCATCCTTTTCTTTGACGGGCGATCGCTGCTGGAAACACTGCATCGAGATCGCGGGTGACTGAAAACGTGACACTTATCAGTTGGTCAGGACAAAGCGGGTTTTTTCGGTCTAGCTCATCGAGTAACTCGGTGACCGCTTTCTTGATTGCCTCAACGGTATTTTCTTCTACTGTCGTTGCTCCACGAATTGCCCGGACTTGCCAACCCACGTTCCTCTTCTCCATGCTTGTAATGATTGCTGGTCTGGTTTGGATACAGAAAAAATTACTCCCTATTCAAGGTCGATATAACCATAAGGGCAAGCCATTGGTTGATGCCTCAAACTCCAACCAGTCCATCGCAGCCGGCAATCCTGATTTTACCTGATTATCGCCACTAATAATGCGACTCCATAAAGGTTTGGGTTCTTCAATGGTTTTACACTCGGTTTTTTGGGGGTCAAGACCAACCAATTCGGCTAACCAGAGGCGAGCATCTTCTTCGGTTCCCAGTCGGTCAACCACGCCTAACTCTAAGGCCTGTTGACCGGTGAAAATTCGACCATCGGCAAAACTTTTAACCCGATCCACCTCTAAGTTCCGAGATTGGGCAACCGTTTCCACAAACTGCTGATAACTGGTATCAATCATCTGTTGGAGAATATCTTGCTCCTCCTGGGTTAATTCTCGGTCAAAGGCCAAGATATCTTTGTAAGGGCCAGATTTGACCACCTTAAACGAGACCCCAATTTTCTCTAGCAGGCGCTCTAAGTTATTACCACGCAAGATCACACCAATACTGCCGGTGATCGTTCCAGGGTTAGAGACGATATGCTCGGCTCCCATGCCGATATACACGCCACCCGATGCAGAAATATTACCAAAACTGGCCACGATTTTGAGCTTCTTGCGCAGTCGCATTAAGGCAGCGTAAATTTCCTGGGAATCTCCCACAGTTCCCCCAGGAGAATCAATCCGCAGTAGCAGAGCCGGGTATTTTTTCTCTTCGACCGTTTTGAGTGCTTCTAAAACCCGTTTGCGAGTTGCAGAGGCGATCGCCCCATTAATTTCAATCCGAGCTATTTGCTTTCGTGCTTTTGACTTAAAAAACCAAATCATAATTAACCTAGATGTTTACAGAGAACCGAACCAGCCTCCTTAACCCATTATTGCTTAACCCGTTCTCAACCCCTTGACCGATCGCTTCACAAATCTACATAGACTACAATCAATGTATCTTAACCATTCGCCAACTCAGAATCTTGGCTTGCTGCCCTCAACTGTAGAAATATGCAACTGAAACCCTTCAACAGTCAATCCTCTTGGCTCTTCTCCCTGATCTTAATTGCGCCGTTCTTCTTCTGGGGAACCGCTATGGTCGCGATGAAAGGTTCTCTTCCTCACACTACCCCCTTCTTTGTAGCTACCCTGCGTCTGGTTCCTGCTGGACTTTTAATCCTGATCGCCGGTTGGCTAACTCAACGCTCCCAACCCCAAGGATGGAAAGCTTGGTTATGGATTAGTCTCTTTGCCCTTGTGGATGGAACCCTCTTCCAAGGCTTTCTTGCCCAAGGATTAGTCCGAACCAATGCGGGACTCGGATCGGTGATGATTGACTCCCAACCCCTAGCCGTAGCACTACTGGCTGCTGGGTTATTCGGCGAAACGATTGGTCTGTGGGGGGCATTCGGCTTAATCTTAGGCATAAGTGGCATTAGTCTGATTGGATTACCCGATGAATGGATTTTAGGTGGATTTCCGGTACAAGAGATGCCCAACTTGACCCAAATTTTCCAGAATGGACAAGGATTAATGCTCTTTGCTGCCCTCTCCATGGCAGTGGGAACCATTCTCATTCGTTATGTGAGCCGTCATGCCGATCCAGTTATGGCCACCGGTTGGCATATGATCCTAGGAGGACTTCCCCTGATGCTCGCCTCTGGACTTTGGGAAACTCACCAATGGGACGGACTATTGATCGATGATTGGATAGCGATCGCCTATTCAACGATTTTTGGCAGCGCTCTTGCCTATGGACTCTTCTTCTACTTTGCTTCCTCTGGAAACTTAACGAGCCTCAGCTCCCTCACCTTCCTCACCCCTATCTTTGCCCTCCTGTTTGGCAATCTGATCCTCGAAGAAATCCTCAGTCCCTTACAATGGCTAGGTGTAGGCTTAACCCTAATCAGCATCTACTTAGTTAATCAACGAGAAATCCTAGCGGCCAAATTTAACCTGAAATTTTTCCCCAACCCGGATTCCTCCCTCGCCCCACAGATAGTCGAAATTGATAAGCATAATCTCTAAACTGTAGAGTCGAACAGCCCTTCGACCTTATGGTAAAATCCGCTTAGAATCCTGCATACCCATACCTCAAATTGCTCAACCCCCTTCCGAGCATCTGCTGAAACGCCCATTCCCATGGCATAACCCCCCAAAACAGGGAGGACATATCCTTGCCAGATCAAGCAATCCAAGGTATCACAGACTCATAGATTCTGATCCATAAACTCGCTTCTCCGGCAGCGGCTTACCCTAATGTCCTATCGCCTCCCCTTATGTATTTTTAGTACCCTTGCCAGTCTAGGAATCATCACTTCTGCAACGGCGATCGCGCCAGCGATGGTTGCCGAGCGCAGTCGAGGTATGGGTCACATTATTGCTACTTCTGGCTTATCCAACCCTGAAAACAGACCTCTTCTGCTGGCTCAAGCCTCCGAAAATGCTTGCGCTCAGGGTCTAGAATTAGCCCAGAAAGCCAATCAAGACGGAAAAATTGCCACTACTGCTGGGCAATGGACTCAAATCTCCGAGCAATGGCAACAAGCCGCAGATTTCATGGCTCAAGTGCCCGCAGAAGATGACTGTTATGTTAAAGCTCAAGAGAGGATTAACCTTTATCGTAATAACAGTGAAATTGCTTTAGAAGAAGCCGAAAAAAGCCGTACTCCTAGACCCTTTCTCGTCCTGGGCGCTCAGGGAGAAGCGGTTACCCAACTTCAGCAAAAGCTTAAAGACTTAGGTCATTTTCAAGGTGAAGTGGATGGTATTTTTGCTCAAACGACCCAGGAAGCCGCGATCGCATTCCAAAACGCACAAGGATTAGATCCTGATGGTCAAGTCGGTCAAAATACTTGGGATAAGTTAGACTCTGCCCTCATTGCCCAGGCTTCTAGCAAAGCTGAAAGCGAAGAAAATGAATCAGAGAAAGATAATCAGGAGCAAAAACCCTCTAAGAGACAAGGGATCATCGGTTGGGTGATGATGGGGTTAGGAGGCTTAACCGTTTTAGGAGGAACAGTTTTTATCCTCCTTAAGCTGCTCAATCGACGAGTAGAAGAAGAGGAGTTTGAAGAGGAAGAAGACGAGGAAGAACTAGAATCAGTCGAGTCAGGAGCTGATTCTTCCGCCCCTGAACTGATGCCTTCTCTGGCTCAAGCCGCTCTAGAAAAACTGCGCAATGGGAAATCAGCTCATCACGATCCAGAAACCGAATCCCAAGGTTTATCTGAAGAGCAAACCGAGCAAATTTCTCCAGAAAAAAACACCCATCCAGAACTCGAAAAAGAACCCATTTCTTCTGAAGAAGAATCTTCAGAATCGGAGAAAACCGATCGGCTTTTGCCCGTTAATGAAACCACCCGTTTACCTAAACTTACAATTGTTGAAGATTTAATTAAAGATTTAGAAAGTGCCGATCCTCAAAAGCGCCGTCAAGCCATTTGGGAATTGGGACAACGGGGGAATTCTTTGGCAGTGCAACCCTTGCTTAATTTACTGTTCGATTCTGATTCAGGACAGCGGACTTTAATTTTATCTGCTCTATCGGAAATTGGCGTAAAAACCATTAAGCCCATGAATCGAGCTTTATCTTTATCGTTACAAGATGATAATCCGGATGTCAGAAAAAATGCGATTCGAGATTTTACTCGCATGTATGAATTAATCGCCACCGTCAGCCATATGATGTGCCATGCAGTTGACGATCCAGATGAAGAAGTTCAAGAAGTTGCTGAGTGGGCTGTATTACAATTAAGACGGATTAGTGCTGCATCTAACAGGGTGCAATTGAAAGAGAAAAAATCATCTAAGGAATCTGATGATTTTCCAGATGATGATGATTAGTGACATTCCAAATAAAAAGTCAGTAATTCGAGAGGGTTTAATAAAGAATAAATTTATGCAGTATGAGTTTTGGGAAGATTTTATCCTTGAAGCTTCAGACGGTGATGTGGGTCTGTGGGAAATAATTTCTGAAGTCCGTTTGATTTTCCCAAAAGCCAATGAATAGGAAAGAAAAGTGATAACACTGGAAATAGTTCGGGAATACCTAAACAGTGGATTTATAGAACTAGCAATGCTTGAGTACAATAATGACAATAAACTAGAATTCAAGATTTGCGATCTAGACATTGATAGTGCTATACATCGCATTGATTGTGAATGGAGCGAATTAGGAACAGAGCCGGGTATTGGCGATATAGCTTATCTAATCACAACAGACAAAGGAGACCAAGAAGCTGATAGAATCTCACAAAGAACCAAAGAACACTCAGAATCTGATTAACTTCAAATTCAGTAGTTTTGCAATACCTTAATTTGTCGGTTTAGATTAGACCTCTTGCATAATTGTGCAGAAAATAAATGGCAATGGAGTAATCCTGCATTCTTACCCCTATTCCCTATTCTCACCTTCTGCAAGAAGTCTATTATTGTCGAGTGAATTTATGACTAGAGGCATCGATCGCCCCTCGATCTTCTAGAACGGCTGCCACGCGCAAAATGAGTGCCTCATTATAGGGAGCTGCTACAATTTGCACTCCCACCGGGAGCTGATGGGGACGATGAACAGGAACGGATAAAACAGGTAAGCCAATAAAAGAGAGGGGTTGAGTATAGCGACCTAAGTTAGGACGAAGTAACACGTCTTCTCCTTGTATATTGAGGGTAGTTTGACCGATGGGGGTGGCGACACAAGGGGTAGTGGGAGCCAGAATGACATCGACTTCCCGAAAAACTTCCCGAATCCGATCGCGATACCAGCGCCGAAATCGTTGTGCGTTTAAGTACCATTGCGCGGGAATCATAGCTCCAGCAAAAAAGCGATCGCGCGTCGCTGGATCGAAGTCCTGCGGGGAGGCTTTCAAATCGG
Organism: Roseofilum sp. Guam; assembly: GCF_017746735.1. Classification (NCBI taxonomy): domain Bacteria; kingdom Bacillati; phylum Cyanobacteriota; class Cyanophyceae; order Desertifilales; family Desertifilaceae; genus Roseofilum; species Roseofilum sp. Guam. The sequence continues at coordinate 77,409 of NZ_JAGHZN010000018.1, forward strand.
ATAAATGAACATTAGCCCCCTCACTGGCTGTAATCAGATAAGCCGCTTCCCTCGCTCTCGCTGCTTCGGAGAGCTTCACTGTCTGGGTTGCGCCTAATACTTGAGCTACCTTTTCTACTGCCTCGAAAACCTCTAGCTCTCCCCCTTGAGTAAAATAATCATCGGCGATCGCGATCCGTAAAGACTCGATCGGTTGATGCAGTTGCGGCAGGCAGGGTTCGGGGGGCAAGGTACAACAGACCGGATCGAGAGGATCTTCCCCTTGCAAAATATCAAACAACGTCGCCATATCTCGCACGGAGCGACCAAAAGGGCCAATATGATCCAGGCTACTGGAAAACAACATCACTCCCGCACGGGACAAACGACCATAGGTCGGTTTCAAGCCATAAACGCCACACAACGCCGCTGGAATTCGGATTGAACCATTGGTATCTGAACCTAAACTAAAGGGCACTAAACCCCCAGCAACTGCCGCTGCCGAACCTCCAGATGATCCTCCCGCTATGCGGCTTAGATCGTGGGGGTTATGGGTGGGGCCATAATGGGCATTTTCCGTCACAAACCCATAGGCATATTCATCCATATTCAAGGCTCCAACCACAATGGCTCCCGCTCGTTTTAAACGGGCGATCGCCGTGGCATCTTGCCTCGCTCGAGCATGGGAGCGATGGATCTTGGAACCCGCTACCGTGGTTACCCCAGCAATATCAAATAAATTCTTCACCGCAAACGGAACCCCAGCCAGCGCCCCCGGGCGATCGCCCCTTTCGAGTCCTCGATCTAAGGCTTTGGCCTTGGACAAGGCTTCTTCTGCTAAGAGCGTGGTAAAACAATTTAGGGAGGGATTATGGCGATCGATGCGGCTTAACGTCGCCTCCATAACCTCTTGGGCACGATATTGTTGGTTGCGTACCCCACGAGCGATCGCAACCGCATCCAGATAATCAAGATCCAAGGTCATGGCTTAAAAATGGGAGCAACTTCAAGATCTTCAGGCAAAGGAAATTGGTTCAGAGATTGGGCGATCGCCATCAATCGAGTTATATTGTCGATCGTGCCTGGCTGATTTGCCCACTCTGGTGGTAAATCGAGCATGGATGCCATTTGTACCACAAAGGTTTCTGGATCGGGGTCTTGAGTATTCATAGGATCGGTTCACCAAAGCCTCCCATACTTGTTGCAATTTAGCATATGGAACGAACTCGACTCTCCTATTTTCCTCATTCTGGTATGGTTTGGCGACCGTTTTATCTATGGATCTGGGCACTGATAGCTGGGGGTTTATTATCTGTCGCTATAGATGATGAGGCGATCGCTCGACCCCCTGTTTCTTCTCCTCCTGCACGTCCTACTCCAGAGGAATTATTACCTCCTTCTAATCCTGAACCAGAACTTCCCAAGCTGCCTACTCAGATTATAGTCAAGCAATTCCAGGTGATTGGCAGTACCGTGTTTAGCGCTGAAGAATTAGCCGCTATCACTGCTCCTTTTACCCACCGTCCCCTTTCCCTAGCAGAATTATTTGAAGTTCGCGCACAGATTACTCAAGCCTATCGCGATCGCGGTTATATCAATTCTGGGGCATTTATTCCGCCCCAAGAATTTCTAGGGGATGTAGTGATCATTGAAGTCTTGGAAGGGGAAGTTGAGACCATTGAGGTGATAGGAAATCGACTTTTACGCACCGCATATATTCAAGATCGCCTTCGTTTGGCAACCCAAAAGCCTCTGAATGTGAATCGCTTATTAGAGGGATTGCAACGGCTTCAACTAAATCCCTTGATTGAGAGTCTATCGAGTGAGTTATCTGCCAGCACTCAACCGGGGTTCAGTCGGCTTAGAGTTCAGATTACAGAGGCTGATTCTTTGCAAGGGCGTATTATTGCTGATAATGCAGGTTTGCCCAGTGTGGGCAGTTTTCGCCGAGGATTTGGATTGACTGAGGGTAATCTCCTCGGATGGGGCGATCGCGTCAGTTTTGATTATTACCAGACAGATGGGAGTCACAGTGTTGATGTCAGCTATGCTTTTCCAGTGAATTCGCGCAATGGAACCCTAGAGTTTTCCTATGGCAGGACAAGCAGCGAGATTATTGAAAATCCCTTCAATGCCTTGGATTTAGAAACGGAATCTCAGTATTATGAACTCAGCTTCCGGCAACCCATTGTACAAACTGTTGCCCAAGAGGTGGCGATCGGAATGACCCTATCGCGTCAAGAAAGTGAAACCTTTTTAGGCGATCGAGAATTTTCCCTTGCTTTAGGGGCTGGCGATCGAGGACGCACACGAGTAACCGCTTTACGCTTCTTCCAAGAATGGACAAAACGCAAGCCCACAGAAATCTTATTTTTACGCTCTCAATTGAGTTTCGGAGTCGATCTTTTTGGAGTGACTCAAAACCGAGATCCAATTCCCGATAATCATTTTTTTGCCTGGAACTTACAAGGTCAATGGTCTAAGCTTTGGGGGGAAGAAAACCTGTTACTCTGGCGCAGTGAGCTGCAACTAGCGACTAACCCTTTACTCCCCCTAGAAGCCTTTCGTTTAGGAGGATTAGACAGTGTGCGCGGCTATCGTCAAGATGGAATATTAACTGATAGCGGCTGGTTTTCTGCTTTAGAATTACGCTTTCCTCTGGTTAAAATTCCCCAGTGGAAAGCCCAAGTCCAATTGACTCCTTTTTTTGATTATGGCATCGGTTGGAATTTCTCCGGTAGGGATACCCAACCGTTATCTTCCTTGGGAATTGGCTTACGTTGGGAACAAGAAAATTTAACGGTTGGAGTTCAATGGGGAATTGCTTTAATCGATAATCCCGTTAATCAGGGTACTTGGCAGGATAATGGCTTTTCGTTTTTTGTTTTATCTAAGCCATTTTAATCAAATTGTCCTAGCTTACACATAGGCATATATATGCTATTATGCTCATATGACTTCAAGAATCGTTGTAGATACGAGCGTTTTCATTAGTGCGTTAATTGGTCCGAGTGGCCCAAGCCGAGAAGTAATTCGACTTTGTTTGAGCCGTCACTATCAGCCGATATTGGGAAATGCTCTGTTTTCTGAGTATTAATCTGTTGTTTTTTGCTCCGATATTTTCGATCAATGTTCTCTAACTGAAGAAGAGATTTTAGAGTTATTTCAAGCTTTTTTAAAGGTTTCAGAATGGGTGAATATTTACTTTTTGTGGCGACCGAACTTGAGAGATGAAGCTGATAACCATTTAATTGAACTTGCTCTAGCAGGTGGTGCTTTATCGATTGTTACCAATAACCTGAAAGATTTCCAAAACGCTGAACTATTATTTCCAAAATTATCGATCTTAAAACCAGAAGTAATGATAAGGAATAGGTGAATATGGCAACTTTAATGATTCAATTACCAGACGATCAATGCGATCGCCTTCAAGATTTAGCGAAAGCCAAAGGAGTCAGTATAAATAAACTGATTGAAGAGCTTTCAGTGCTTGCTTTGACTGAGTTTGAGGCAGAACGTAGATTTAAAGCTATGGCAACTCAAGGTAACCCCAACAAGGGATTAAGACTATTGGAAAAACTGGATAATCTGAACTAATATCAAAGCCATTGTAGGAAGACCAAGAACGTTCAGATTAGTACTGTTGTTTTTTTGTTCATTTTTATCCTCACTTTTGGCTTCTTCGTCCTCTAGCAGATGAAGCGGGTTTGAATTTAGTTTTCAGCAACCTAGGAATATCAGCAAGTTTCTGGGCCACAGGAATTTTACCGACTTTAAAGGCTTCTAACTTGCGATCGCCTATTTCCGTATTCACCATCGAACCTCTTCCTGCTTTCGCCTCACCCACTAATAATCGGGACGCAATTAAGGCTGCATGGCGTTTTCGGCGAAGTTTGGGGGACTGTTGACCCGCTAAATAGGCTACTACCGGTTTATCAATGGCTTCACTAATATACTGGGCAGCTTGTTCTTCTCCGCCGAGTCCACCCATCTCACCCACAAGAACGATCGCATCGGTTTGGTCATCTTCTTCTAAAATTTGTAACCATTGGGCAAACGAAGACCCTAAAATAGTTTCTCGGCCTAAACCCACCCCTACGGATTGGCCGAATCCTGCCTTACTTAACTCTAAGGCTACCTGATAGGTCAGAGTATCCGCGCAACTAATTACACCAATGCGGCCGGGAGTATAACATTGAGTGGGATGGGTTCCCAGTAGTACTTGACCTGGGACAATGATGCCGGGACAATTGGGCCCCAAGACTAAGGTTTCCGTCACTTCCGCTTTACGCAGTAACTTCACCATATCCAGGGGAGGCATTCCAGAGGGAATTAAAATCAGATTGCGAATTCCAGCGGCGATCGCCTCTAGAGCAGCATCAAGCATTTCATAGGGCGAGACAAAAATCAACGATGTATCAATCCCCTCCACCTGAGTCACTGCCTCTTCCACCAAATCAAATGTGGGAATGCCTTCAATCTCTTGACCTCCATCTCCCGCACTCACCCCTGCCACCACATTCGTACCATACTCTTTCATTAACCGGGCATGGACTCCTCCTAAAGCCTCGGTAATTCCTTGGACTAATACTTTTTGAGTATGACTAAAGTTCATGGGTAATCAGGGCGCTTTTTTTGACAGAACACTTAAAGTTTACTGGGAGCCAAAGCTGCTTTAATCGCTGCTTCTAGGTCTTGTATCCACGTAATTTGAAATTGAGCTAATCGCTCTTCCATCTCTGGACTCAAGGGATCTCCCACCACTCTGAGAATAACTGGAATTGAGCGATTCACAGGTGATCGAGATCGGCGTTCTAATACCTTTAGGATCGTTTCAGCAATGCGATCGCTCGGCGTTAAACTACCGATCAAATTCATGAACAAGACCTCCTCATCCGTCCCATCGAGTACCCAATCCAAGGCAACTTCAATCCGCTCACAGAGTTGATCGGCTAACCATCCCCCTTGAAAGTCCCCAGCAATATCTAAGCACCGGCCTGGATTGCCCCGGTTACTATAGATTAAATCGAGGGTGGCCATCATCAAGCCTGTGCCATTGGATAAGACTCCAATTGTGCCCTCTAAATCCATCAGATGAAAGCCCAAATCTCGTATCCTATCTCCTTTCTGTGGGCGATCGCCATTAACCTCTAACTTCAACGGATTGGCCTTGAGCAATCCAGGGGCATGTTGGTGCAATAATTCCACCATATCCGGATGGCGGCTTAAGGCCTCATCATTCACCGTTACCTTACCATCTAGAGCCATCACACTGCCATCGGGACTTACGCCCAAAGGATTGATTTCTACCACATCCAGGTCTTTATCCACAAACAATCGATACATTTTTTCAATGATTTGACTAACCGATTGAATCAAGCGCCCCTGGAGTCCCATCTTCAACACCAAACGGCGAGCATAAAAGGGTGAAAAAGCCTGGTCTACCACCACCAATTGCATTTGTTCCATCACCGCATCGAGATCCACCCCGCCTTTCTTCGACCCTAACAGTACTGGTCGTCTAGCCTGAGTATCCAAAACAACTGCCAGATAGAACTCTTGGTCGGCATTGTACTTAGCCTCTGCGAGAATCACATCTGGATAATCTCCCATAATCGGCAGATTCGCGATCGCTTGGGCAGCCGCCACTGCATCAATGGTATTTTCGGCAAACTTTACCCCTCCAGCCTTACTGCGACCTCCAGCCCGCACTTGGGACTTCAAGACTACGGGATAGGGAATCTTCAATCCTTTCAACTCAGCCGGATGATTGATGCACTGAGACGGCAATATTGGAATGCCAATCTCCGCGAATAGTTCCTTAGCCTGATACTCTAGTAAATCCATATAAAATTAGGGGTTAGACAAGATGGGTGATTGGTTAATCTTTTATTTTATCCAGAATTTAAAAATCTAGAATTTTAAAATTATTCTTGACGACTTTGAACCTCCTGCTCCCCCCCCAAGTCTAAACATACAGAAATCACTAATGACGAGGAACGGGTTGCGTGGCTGCTAGATTAGCTCATCTTTGGGGCCCCGATCGCAGGAATGGTGATTCTGAATCATCCAATCATGATTCAGAATTAGTCCATCGATGTCTTCAGGGAGATTCCCAGAGCTATCGCCTATTATATCGCCGTTATCAAGCCCAGGTTCGCTCCACTTTGTATCAACTTTGTGGGCCATCTCACCTGGATGATCTGGTTCAGGATGTATTTTTACGAGCTTGGAAAGGACTACCCAAGTTTCGGAGAAGTGCTAAGTTTTCGACTTGGCTCTACCGAATTACTTGTAATGTAGCCTCGGATCAACGACGACAATTGGCGAAACAGAATCAATTTTCCTTGAATGTGGATCTTTTGTCTGTGTCTGAAAACACATCCGATTTAATGCAACTCCATTATCAAGATTTGGTGCATCGAGGTCTAGAACAATTGAGTTGGGAACAACGCACAGTTCTGGTTTTGCATGATTTGGAAGATGTACCGCAAAAGGAGATTGCTCAGGTGTTACAGATTCCTGTGGGGACAGTGAAATCGAGGTTATTTCATGGCCGAGCAGCCATGCGTAAGTTTTTGGAAGCACAGGGAGTGCAATTATGAAGCCACTTAATCCTCAATCTTCATCGGGTGAGCCAGAAAAAGACGATCGCCTGGTTGAGTTTCTGCATCACTATCGCCCTTGCCCTCCACCAGAGACAAGGGGACTGGAAGAGCAAATTCTGCAAGACATTCAGAGCCTTCATCCTGAAACACCGATAAGTCGCAAAAGGAGAAAGGTTTGGGTTGTAGGGGCGATCGCCGCTAGTCTGGTTTTGGGGATGGGTGGATATGCTCGCTGGTCTACTCAAATGGCAAGCCAACCCCTATCCGAAGAAGAAATCGCGTCATTAGATCAATTTTTGCAAGCCACTTGGCAGGAAACGGTCAGTCCGACTGGCCAAGATTTGTCTTGGGTTCAAGATGATCCATTGCTTCTCTGGGAATCTTCCCCGTAAACCCATTCTTTTATTCATCCAACCGAAGAGGTATCTCAAAATGATGTCTGTTAATGTTCGATCGCTCGCTCGGGTCTGTGCTGTTAGCTTCACCTTACTGGTTCTTGGTGGGGGAATGGCTGAAGCTCAATCTCGTCGGAACTGGGATAATCAAGGTACGATTATGGCTCAACAAGGAGGCTGGGGTCAGCGCGGAACAAATAGTGGATTGATGCAACAGTTGAATCTTTCTGAACAACAGCAACAGGACATTGAAGCTATTCGAGACCGCTATAAACCCCAATTGGAACAAGGTCGAGAGACCATGCAGCAAGCTCGCGAGCAGTTGCGCAATTTAATGACAGGAAATGCCGATGAGAGCCAAATTCGGAACCAATATCAGCAGGTGCAACAGTTGGCTCAACAAATGGGAAATCTTCGTTTTGAGAGCATGATGGAGATTCGTGCAGTGCTTGATGAGAGTCAACGGCAACAGTTTGCTGAGATGATGAATCAAAAACGCGATCGCTTTGGCCCAGGTCAAAGAAATCGTCGGGGTAATCAAGAATAACGAATCATTAGCAATTGGTTAACGCATCGTCGTAGTGGACTGTTTCATCTAAAATAACGTCAGTTTTGGATAAGCTGAAACGCTTATTATATCGTTGGCTGTAATCCGCATTCCTTCGTCAAATCAGGCGCAAAATCCCCTTAACCAAAACTGGCGTTAAAATAGGGCTTTGTTTGTAGTAAGCACTAAAGTGCTTAAAAGCCTAGCTGGAGAGGGCTAAAGCCCTCACTACAAACCAAATCTAATGCACCATTTTAGATGAAACAATCCAGTAGTGTCTTCTTTGGCATCAATCCCAGGTTGCCCAGGAATTGGTTCATAATGAAGTTGTGCTTAATAAGGCATAGACCAAGTAGTCCCATCCAGTAATCGAGGCGATCGTTACCTTATCGAAGGAATCAAGGACTTGTGAAAGCCTTTGCTGT
>NZ_JAGHZN010000019.1:0-92776 GCF_017746735.1 Roseofilum sp. Guam
TAGAAAACTCTAATTACTATCTAACTCATTTAACCTATTTCTTGCCCCTTACTTTTGGAGGTGCTATGGTGGTTTTAGGCAGATTTTAGGCAGAGCATAGCCTTCCAAGCTATTGCGGACGGCTGGGAGACTCTGTCCAGCAAGGCTTTTAGGAGTTAATTGTTAATGGAGCTGGGCAGAATCGAACTGCCGTCCGCAATAGCTATTACTCTCTGTTCATTCACAAGCTTATCCCATCTCAATCCTCTGGGCAGGAACCATTCTTGACCCCGAATGGTGGGGATTTCTAGTAAAGTCTTAGCCCTTCAATTGACTAGAAGCTGTTTTAGGGAGCATCCGTTGGGGTTTCACCATAGACCTTAACGGAGTCGGACTATGATGGCTCGCGCCTGTTTGAGGCTAGATTTAGGCTACAGCAGCAGCCTTACGAGCGAAAGGAACGATGTTGTTCGCAGTTACATTTAGTTTGAGCCTTGATTTACGAGAGGGGACTCACTCTCGGCTTGCATCACAGAACAGCTTTCACTATCCCGTCGAAACCATTACAGCCCCGTGCGTGATTCAAGAAACAGATCATGAACACTTAACCCAATTATAACCCCAGCTACCGCTAAACGGCCAAATTTATCCAGAGGACATCTGTTAGCATCTACAATAAAGAAACGACACCAAGTTTATTGATCAAGGTTCCAGAACGGTCTAGCCAGGGACATCATGTTAAACACTACAGAAATTCTCATTAACCATTTTGTTGAGCAAGTTCAAGAAGGATATCGTCGTACCTACGGCGGCTGGAAACATGACTATGAAGATATTATTGGTTGGGCAGCTAATATGGCCTTGGAAAATATCGCTAATAGTGATGCGCTATACCATAATGTAGAACACACGATTTTAGTGACCTTGGTTGGTCAAGAGGTCATTCGAGGACGACATATCCGAGAAGGCGGGGTGTCTTGCGAAGATTGGTTACATTTTATTATTTCTCTGCTCTGTCACGATATTGGCTATGTGCGTGGGGTTTGCCGCCAAGATCAAGAAGGTCTTTATGCGACGGGTAAGGATGGGGCGATGGTTTCTTTACCTCCAGGGGCTTCAGATGCCAGTATGACCCCCTATCATGTAGACCGGGGAAAGTTGTTTATTGAGGAACGGTTTGGCGGTCATAAGTTAATTGATGCGGATGTAATTAAGCGCAATATTGAGTTGACTCGCTTTCCGGTTCCCAATGATAGCGACCATCAAACGACCAGTGATTATCCGGGATTAATTCGGGCAGCGGATTTGATTGGCCAATTGAGCGATCCTCGATATTTGCAAAAAATTAGCGCTCTCTATTATGAGTTTTTGGAAACGGGAGCGGCTAAGGCTCTCAAGTATCGTCATCCAGAGGATTTACGCAATAATTATCCTAAGTTTTATTGGCATGGAGTGTTTCCCTATATTAAGGAGGGACTGGGTTATCTGGAGTTAACTCAAGAAGGGAAGCAAGTGATTGCTAATTTATACGCGAATGTATTCCGGGTGGAACATCAGCCGAATCCGTCTTTGGAGATGATTGTTTAAGGGGAGACTCTAATCGGAATCAAAGTCTTGAGGGATATCTTCTTGGGGCCAGAGTAAACGTACGGCCATGATAGCGAATCCGAGGGCGGCGATCGCCTTTAATAGCTTGGTCGGTAAAATAGCGGCGGTTCCTTCACCGACCATTACCCCAAGAAAGCTGGCTAATAATAGAGCGGTCGCTGTGCCCAGAAAGACAGCGCGGGGAGAGCGGGATGTGCCACTGAGGGCGATCGCCGCAACCTGGCTTTTATCTCCTAACTCGGACAAGAATACGGCTGCAAAACTTAAACTCAATAATTGCCAATCCATAGGGTTTGATCTAGTTTTTGACTCAGTCCCATAGTATAGCGCTAGGCGCTAGGCTAGGTGAATCGCATAACTCTAAAATCAGGTCATAGAGGGCTTCGCGCTAGGGAATAGGAAATAGCTTGTATTGATTAGGGTCTAAGGCTTCAAGGTGTACTCCTCTAGAAGAGAGAAGCAGTATCTACCAAACTTCCCACAGCCTAAGTTACTGTTTTTTGGGCCGTTGAGGAAGAGCGATCGCGAAGGTAGTGTGGCCTGGAGTATCTAGGCATTTAAGGCTACCCCCATGTTTTTCGACAATAATTTGATAGCTGATGGCCATTCCCATCCCAGTTCCCTTACCGACGGGTTTAGTGGTAAAGAAGGGATCAAAAATGCGAGGTTTAATATTTGCTGGAATCCCCATTCCATTGTCACTAATCTGGATTTGGACTTGAGATAAATCCTGAATCCATTGGGTTTTAATTGCCAGACTATAGGGAAAATTAGGCTGTTCTTTTTCCCCGTGATATCTTTCCTGTAGGGCATCAATACCGTTCATCAGGATTTGCATAAAGGCTTGATTGAGGTCTCCCGCAAAGCAGTCGAGTTTGGGCAATTGACCATAATCTCGTTCGACTTGGATTTCGGAGATATTAACTGGACTCATGTCTGGAGAAGACTGGAGTTTGAGGCGATTATTTAAGATTGTAAGTACACTTTCAATTTCATCATGAATGTCTACGGTTTTGAGTTGAGATTCATCTAAATGGGCGAACCGACGTAATGAGTTAACAATTTTGGTGATTCTTTCGGTTCCGCTTTTCATAGACAGGATGACATTGGGTAAGTCAGTTAGGGTAAAGTCGAGTTCTAGATCGGCAATGAGTTCAGTTAAGGAAGAAGAAGGTACAGGATAGGATTGTTGATAAGCATAATACACTTGAATCAGATCGTGGATGTAGCTTTCTAGGTGGTCGATGTTGCCCGCAATAAAGTTTACTGGGTTGTTGATTTCATGGGATATTCCAGCCACGAGTTGCCCTAGGCTAGACATTTTTTCACTTTGGATCAGTTGGATTTGAGTAGTTTTCAGTTGGTGAAGCGCTTGGGCGAGATCTTGGGCTTGCTGTTGAAGTTGCAGTTCACTTTGTTTACGTTGGATCAGGAAACTGATTTGGCTGGCGATCGCCTGAACGAGGGCAACGATATTTAGTTGACAAGGGGTGATTTGACTTTGGTAAAACACTAGAACTGCCATCACCTTTTGGTTGACTAAAATGGGCATACCAAAGGCGCATTTTAAGCCAATTTGAAGGGCTAAGGATTGCCGCGTATATAATTCTTCAGGGGCTTGAGTAATATCTTGAATCCATTCTAGAGTCTGATTCTGCCAGATTTTTCCAGGTAACCCTTCTCCGGCTTGGAACTCTAAGGTAGAACTGAGTTGACAAAAGGGTTTAAGCGTCGGATGAGTAGCGAAGGGATTGGGAAGATAGGATAAGGTTTGGGTGTCCTCCTGGGGTAACCAGGCTTCTCCATAATCCCAGAAAATGCGATCGCAAATACTTTTGATGATTTGGGTAATGGCCTTTTCCCAGGTAGAGGCTTGGGTTAAATATTGAGTGACTTCTAACAAGAGTCGCGTTTCTCGCTCTGCTTCTTGGAGTTGATGGTTTTTCTGGAGTAAAATTTGGTTTTTTTCTTGAAGTTCGAGGTTTAACTGAGTTAACTTTAAGTGATGGGCTACTCGCGCCAAGACCTCTTCACCCTGAAATGGTTTAGTAATATAATCTACTGCTCCTACTTCAAACCCTTTTACTTTATCTGCTCCTTCATTTAAGGCGGTCAAAAAAATAACAGGTATTTTTTGGGTTTCGGGATTACGTTTTAATTGTTCACAGAGAGTATATCCGTCCATTTCTGGCATCATGATATCCAGGAGAATTAAATCCGGGACAAATTGAGTGAGACTCGCTAAGGCGAATTTAGCATTAGGGGCGAATCGTACATCATATCCTTCATTTTTCAGTAGAGTTTTCAGCAAGCGCAGGTTTTCAGGTACATCATCAACCACCAGGATTTTGCTGGTTTTGTAACTGAGAATCGCGCTCTCTTCAGGGTTTGTCCTATTGCTATCTGCCATTACTGTAACCCATTGATTTTCTGATCTAATGCTTACTGGGAAGCACTGAGGACTATCTCTCTATCTTAAAGGAGTTCAGAGAATCTAGGGAAGGGAAGACATCACAAGAAACAAAGGTTTATCCGTTAGATCGGGTATTCTACGGTACAATTCAACGAGATCGATATAGATTGGGTTGTCCGATCGCCGATCGGCCTGTGGTTGTTCAATCTGAGTTTATTGTATGGTCATCTCTCATCCATCAACCCCCTGGGTTATTTCTGCTCCTAAGCGATTTGATGCTCCGTTACGTCTGTTTTGTTTTCCTCCCGCAGGAGCAGGCGCTTTTTTATTTCGTCCTTGGTTAACCTATAGCTCGTCGGCAATTGAAATTCTAGCGATTCAATTGCCAGGGCGAGAACATCGCTTAAAAGAACCTTGTTTCACTCAATTAGATCCATTAATTAAGTCCCTTGCCAAAGCTATTATTCCTCATTTAGAGTTAGGTAAATTCACATTTTTTGGTCATAGTTTGGGAGCCTTAATTGCGTTTGAACTCACCCGTGAACTGCGTCGCCAAGGTTCGGTTTTACCGGAGCATTTATTTATGTGTGGTCGCCGTGCCGCACATATTCCGATAGAGAATCATCTGTGTTCCCAACCAGATTCTAGTTTGATTGAAGCATTGCGTGAATATGGAGGGACACCGGAGGGGGTTCTACAAAACTCAGATTTAATGGAGTTGTTTTTACCCATTTTTCGTTCAGATTTAACCGTCAATGAACAATATCAGTATCAATTAGAGCCACCATTGGATTTGCCGATCTCGATGTTTGGGGGCATGAATGATACTGTAGCTACGCCAGAACAGTTTGAGCAATGGAATCAGCATACTTCAGGAAAATTTAAATTAAACCTGTTTGAGGGCGGTCATATGTTTTTCAAGGATGATCCTGAGCTATTATTAAAGCCGATCTTTGAACAACTCAATTGTCGTTTATAAGGAACTCTCTTGTAAGACATTACTCAGATTAACCCAATTTTCCAGGCTCAGATCTTCAGCGCGAGCTTGAGGGTTAATGTCAAGTTGTTCTAGAATGGGAGTCAGGCGATTGCTCTCAATCCTCGATTTGAGATTATTGTGTAACATTTTTCGTTTCGAGGAAAAGCCAAGAGTTACAATTTGTTCTAAATGACGGGGGTTGAAGGCCAGTTTTTCCAGAGTTCTGGGAGTTAAGCGAATCACGGCAGATTCAACTTTAGGAGGGGGATAAAAGGCTTTTGCTGGGACAGGACAAATGAGTTCACAATGAGCTAAATATTGCACGCGAACTGATAAGGCCCCAAAGGCTTTGGTACTCGGTCTTGCTACTAGGCGATCGGCTACTTCTTTTTGTACCAAGAGGACAATACTCTCGTAGGTTTTGGGAACTGGAGAAGCAATTTTTCCCAAGAGTTTTTCTAAAATCGGGCCGGTAATATTGTAGGGAATATTAGCTACTACTTTATTAGGGTTTTGAAACAAGGGATAGGTGGAAAGGAGAGCTTCTAACTCTAAGGAAAGGATATCCCCTTGTAAGAGCATAAAATTTTGAGAGTCTCCTAATTTTTTGATCAGCTTTTTACACAGATCCCGGTCAATTTCCACAGAAACAACAGCTTGTGCATGGGAAATTAATTGACGAGTTAAAATACCGGTTCCTGGGCCAATTTCTAATACTCTATCTGTGGCTTCTAAATCCGATGCTTGAATAATTTTATGTAGAATGGCTTCACTGTTAAGCCAATGTTGGGCAAAGCGTTTGCGGGGTTGAGGATTCATGTTAGAATTTAAATTAATATTGTTCGCATTAAACCAAGAGTTAGAAACTGGAGTTCTTTCTCCAATTCCCGATCATCTTGACTCATCTGTGTTCATCGTATCAATTGAAGATCTTTATCATGGGGAGGGTGAGAGAACTTCCGGAAAGAGGATTTTGGCGATCGCCTCAGCATTACGTTGTTTTCGCCATTGCCAATGATTATCTTGTCCATATTCGTACAGATGGAGAATTGCCCGATCAATTAGTTCAGGAATCTGCTCAAAATTCTCAAAGGTTTCACCAATGGGAGTTGGCCACTTGACCTGGTGCTCGATTACGGGATAATTGGAGGCAATAATATAGCATCCGCAGGAAGCAGCATCGCTGATTACGCCACTGGTACGATAATAATAGCGATCGCGGTCATAATGAATCACCAGGATGTCGATTTCCTGTAAGACCTTTAAATAGTCTTCTTCCTTCGTCGTATCCCGCAGAGTCGCGTTTATATTCTCTAGCTCCTTGGGTTTAGCGCTTAAGGGTGTACCGATAACCAGTTCGCAGTTGGGATGAGTAGCCGTATAGAGGGTAAGCTGTTGAACCAATTTGGCGATTGGTTTATCCGGACGAATCATCCCTACCACCCCAATTTTAATCCGCCGATCTGCGGGTATCCTTTCCCCTGGCTTCAGTTTCGGTTCCACCTCACTCATAATCGGATGGGGAATCACAAACATCGAATCTGGAGGTAATCGGTACGCTTCTGGAATCACACTATCATCAAGTTCTAGCGTAACCACCTTCAAGTTTTTGAACAGGTTTAGATAAGTCCTAAGATACATCAACCCTAGGTTTTTGATCCGACTCGACATCGCAAACTGCTGATTCCCATGCAAACTAATCAACACCTCTTTCCCCTGTAGAGCTTGCAGTGCGAGTAAGGGAAGCAGAATCGAGAGATGCTGATTATAGAGTTCAAAAACAAAGATCGTATCCACCTCTTTCGGAAATTGTAGAGCACGAGTCCCCATGGCAATATGGCGATACTCCCGGCGCAACTGGAGTCCCACCTGATAATTCATCGATTGGGTAAATTTCTTCAATCCCTGGGGTAAAGGTGTTTCGAGCGAAACAAACCCAATTTTTTTTCCTGGAGCATAATCTCCAAGTAAAAGCAGATCTTTGAGACCATTATGCATCAACGTCAACATATCAAATCCTTAAATGCTTGCCACATATAGGAATTCTAATGTAGTAGAACCCTGTTCTATGGTATTTAATTTGGGGAATAAAACCGTCCCCGAGCGATCGCACACTATTTGTCCTCCTGCTAGGTTCCTGGTAGCCGAACCACACGTCCTGCTGGCAATCGATCTATCGCCTTTCCCTTTTACCGCGCAAAGCGCTGTATATGAGGAACGGTGTTGAATCCTCAAAGCTATGTACCAAAAACCTATTCCCTATTCCCTATTCCCTAGCGCTTTGCGCTATAAATGACTTTTTCTGAAGGCGGATCGTGATAGGGTAAGCTTTAAGACTTGCGTTTGTTGGAATCATGTTAGAGCTATACCAATTTGAATTTTCCCAATTTTCTGAGAAAGTTAGACTGATTCTTGATTACAAGGAATTGGAGTATCGTACGATTGAAGTCACTCCAGGGGTGGGACAACTGGAAGTGTTGAAGATTTCTGGACAACGGCAGGTACCAGTACTCAAAGACGGAAGTACGGTGATTTCTGATTCTACAGCGATCGCCCAATATTTGGATCGCCAATACCCAGAAAAGCCGATTATTCCCACCGAACCCCGGCAGCGCGGTTTATGCTTAATGATGGAAGAATGGGCAGATGAGTCTATTGGAGTCAAAAGTCGCAAGGCTCTATATGGTGGATTGAGTCAAGACCAAAGTTTCCGCACTGCCGTTTTACCCAATCCTATTCCTGATTTTGTCAAAACCTTGGTAGGAGCGGTTCCGAAGGAATTATTTCAGGTTTTAGGCTATGGAGTTGGGGCAAGTCCAGAAGAAATTCAGGCGGCACAGGATAGCTTAAAACAGGATTTAGAGGCACTGAGTCTAATTTTAGTGGATCATCCTTATTTGGTGTGCGATCGGCCCACTCTGGCTGATTTAGCGGTGGCTGGACTCAGTATTTTAATTAAGTTCCCTGAAGGCAATTACCTGAATATCCCTGAATCGCTACAAGGTAAAGGGATTCCAGGATTAGCCGATAATCCATCCTATCAACCCTTTTTTGAATGGCGCGATCGCCTCTACTCTAGCATCCGTCAATCTAAATCTACTCCAGCATCAAGTAATTCGCCCACATCTATTGAAATTGAGTAAGGGCTAATGGGCAGTGGTGATTAGTTAAAGCCATAGTGGTGCATTAGAATAGCTCGCTAAAGCTGACTCTGGCTAAGACAAGCGATCGCTAAAAATAGACAGTTAAAAAACAGCTTCTAAGGCGATCGCATTGGCTCCGCCATTAATAGACGGCGCTCATCATTGGGTATTAGGGAGTTTCAAAAACCGGATAAAAATGTTTGAGTTAAACTCTGATACAATTTCTCCATGAAGTTGCGCTTAATAAAAGATGACAGCTATTAAGTAAAACTTAGGTTGTGACAATAATTCTTAAGCGCATTGTTACAGAGAAATGATATGACATCATCGGTCGAAAATTTCCAGCTCACCTTCAATTGGCATACCCATGAATTTTTCTGCGTTAGACGAAATTTCATGAATGTTCATCAAGCAGACCCTTAATAGAGCTATTTGGTTTAAAGTTGGCATTAAACCCTCAAAGACAAACCAATCCGTTTCAACTGCTCATTCACCTCCAAAACCCTCACCTTCACTACTTGTCCTACCTTGACAATATCCTTCGGATCGCTAACAAAATGATCCGCCATTTGGGAAATATGAATTAACCCATCCTGGTGTACTCCGATATCCACAAACGCCCCAAAGTTGACCACATTAGATACCACCCCCTCCAAAATCATTCCCTCTTTCAGGTCTGTAATCTCGTTGATGCCCTCCCTAAAGGTTGCGTATTCAAATTTGGCTCTGGGGTCGCGACCGGGCTTTTGAAGCTCATTAATAATGTCTTTGAGTGTGGGTAATCCGATCGCCTCCGTCCTATACTTTTGTAAATCAATTTTACCGACCCGATCCGCAATTTCACTAATTTGCGCCAATGGCAACTTCAGATCCTTCACCATCTGTTGCACAATGCCATAACTTTCTGGATGCACCGCCGTATTGTCTAATGGATTATCTCCCTCTCGAATTCGCAGAAAACCTGCCGCTTGCTCAAACGCTTTTGGCCCTAACTTCGGCACTTTCAGCAACTGGCGACGGTTTTTAAACGCTCCATTTTCGTCGCGGAACTTGACCACATTCTTGGCAATAGTTGGCGTAATTCCCGACACAAAAGACAACAGTTGTATCGAAGCTGTATTCAAATCGACACCCACATAATTCACGCAACTCTCTACGGTTTCATCCAACTGTTTTTTGAGCAGTTTCTGATTGACATCATGCTGATATTGCCCCACCCCAATCGATTTGGGATCAAGTTTCACCAATTCCGCCAACGGATCTTGCAACCGCCGACCAATACTAATTGCACCACGAACCGTCACATCTAAATCAGGAAATTCTTCTCGCGCCAAATCGCTGGCTGAATAAATCGAAGCACCTGATTCATTTACCATTACCTTAATCGGTTTGCGCTCTAAAGTCTTCAGCACATCTATTACAAATTGATCGGTTTCGCGAGACGCTGTACCATTGCCGATCGCAATCAACTCTATGTTATATTTCTCGATGAGCCGGATCATAACCTTGGCGGCTTCCTGCTTTTGGCGCTCTCCCTGGTGGGGAAAAATCGCCTGATACTCCAAAAACTTCGCCGTTTCGTCCAATACGGCTACCTTACATCCCGTACGAAATCCTGGATCAATTGCCAATGTCGGTTTCATTCCAGCCGGAGGAGAGAGTAACAGTTCGCGCAAGTTCGTTTCAAACGTTTGGATAGATTCAATATCGGCTGCCAATTTACACTCAGCACGAATATCCGACGTTAGAGACGGCTTCATCAACCGATTAAAGCTATCTTCAATCGCCTCCTGAAACCAGGGACGCAATGCCCGGTTGCGGGTACGCAGAATCTGACTTTCTAAGTTCTCTAGGATTTTATCGCGATCGCCATCAAGATCCAGCTTTAAAACCTTTTCCTCTTCTCCCCGAAACAGAGCCAACAAATTATGGGCCGCCATTTTACTCACTGGAGCGCTATAATTGCGATACATCTCATATTTTGTCGTTCCCTCCGGATAATCCTTCTTAATTTGGGAAACAAATGCCCCCGTTTTAATCATTTGCTCCCGCACTTGCGTCCGTAAAACAGCCGTTTCCGCAATTTGTTCCGCAATAATATCACTCGCTCCTTTGAGCGCATCTTCTACAGTTTCCACCCCTTTTTCTGAGTTTAAATAGGGTTGGGCTAATTCTTCCAAAGACGAGACCGAGCCTTGAGACGTATTCAAATCTTGCAGCAGTTGTGCCAGGGGTTCGAGTCCCTTTTCTTTCGCAATAGTCGCGCGAGTCCTGCGTTTCGGTTTATAGGGCAAATAAAGGTCTTCGAGTTCCGTTTTTTGCTGACAGTTTTCGATTTTTCCCTTGAGATCCTCTGTCAGTTTTCCCTGGCTCTCAATCGACTCTAAAATTGTCTTTTTCCGTGCTTCCAGCTCCGACAGATAAACGGAGCGATCGGCAATTTCTCGCAACTGTACTTCATCAAGCGATCCCGTTCGTTCTTTTCGATAGCGAGCAATAAAAGGAATCGTTGCCCCTTCTTGCAGCAGTTGCAGGACATTCTCAACTTGAGAGAGATTCAACTCTAATTCTTGGGCGATTTGTTGCGGAATTTGTAGCATAATTAATTGAGTTTAGAATTATATATTCAGTAGGATAGGTAATGCTAACATTATAAAGCTTAACCAAACTCTTGATAATCATCCCATAAATCCGTAGTTTGCCGCAAACTCTGATGGGAACCCTGACCTAAAATCAGGTGGTCTAACAACGGAATACCCAATAACTGAGCCGCCTGCAATAACTGTTTGGTTAGCTCAATATCTTCCTCACTCGGTTCTGTGCTTCCTGTGGGATGATTATGGGCAATAATCAAACGACTAGCTCCTTGACGAATTACTTCCCGAAAAATTTCCCTCGGATGAGCCAAGGTTTCCGTCGCTGTACCAATAGTAATAACTTTAGTGGCTAAAACTTGGTTTTTAACATCTAAGGATAAAACCGCAAATTTTTCTTGATTTTGCCACATCAACTCATGACTTAAGGCTGCCGCAGCTTCATCAGGACTATTAATTTCTCGCTTAACCGGGCGACATTCAAACACCCGTTTTCCTAACTCTATCGCTGCTAAAATAGTTGTTGCTTTAGCTGGGCCAATACCATGAATTTTAGTTAATTCTTGAGGACTAATATCACGCAGAACTTCTAGGGCGTTGCGCTGACTTTCGCTTAACTCTTGTAACAGATGTTGCCCTAATCCCATGGCTGATAATTTGCCTTTTCCTTGCCCAGTTGCTAATAAAATCGCAATTAATTCTGCTGTAGTCAAATGACTGGCTCCCTGCTCAATGAGGCGCTCTCGCGGGCGTTCGCTAGTGGGCAGATCCAGCATCCGAATGCTGTAGGTCATTTCAATTCAAAATTTAGAGAGAGATAGGGGGAAATCAAAAGGAATTATCCCATTTTCTGTGCAGTGGAAATGGGAGACAAGGGGCTGGGGACCCCTTATTTAAGGGAGCATTATGGAAATTCACTCACCAACATGGGCGGCTTTCAACATATGATAAGTAATCAATAGTTGGGTGAGTGCTAAGGGGTAACTTTGCAGAATTTCGCCAGTTGTGCCCACCAACTTACCAATTTCTTCATTGCCTTCTAAACTACAGAATTTGCCTAAATAAGGCACATCATGACAGAGGATTTTTTCCAGTTCTTTGACTTGTTCGCTGTTGGCATGACCATCTACTTCTAAGACATCAACGGGTTTATTCATGTCCCGGTCTAATTCGAGACGAATAGCAGAACTCAGGTGCGATCGGCTGGGTTCTAAAATACCGGTAAAATCAGGATGGGGAATAGTGGGGCGCATCACTAAACGCACATTTAATAATAGGTCATTTTCTTCGGTACGATCTTCTGGGGGATAGAAACTAACGACAATATCTGACCATTGGCGTTGCGGACGGATAAATTGCTCTGAGTCAGGTTCCCGTTTGCGTAATTGTTCAATCACTTGCTCTTCTGTATATCCGCGTTTGCGCGTATCGCGCTTAACTTTCCATTGACCGCGTATCTCCTCTGGAGGAGCAAGGTATACTTTAACATCAAAGCTGTCTCTGGCAATGCGGGTGGAATACCCCAAGAGTCCTTCAACAATTACGAATCGTTTGGGTTCGATATATTCGGGAGGATCGAACATCCCAGTATGGTGATTATAAATGGGTTTGAGGATGGGTTGACCGGTTCGCAATAGCCCTAGATGTTGTTGAATAATATCGAGATAGTTACAATCGGGGTGCAGTGCAGAGATGCCCATTTCTGCCCGTTGTTTACGGTCATATCGGTGGTAGTCATCTGTACAAATAACGGTAACAGTGTCTTCTCCAAGAGCTTGAGCGATTCCTTTGGTTAAAGTGGTTTTACCAGCAGCGCTATCACCAACAATACCCAGTAGAATGGGGCGGTTAGAACGGTTACGAGTGGACATGATTTAGGAGTTACTAAGTCTAGGGATTAAGTTGCCTTATGATACCATGAATGGGCAATGGGCATTCGTCATCAGTTAAGGCTGTAAGCTGGTTGTCAAAGGACGAGGGAATAGGGAATAGGGAATAGGGAATAGGAAAAAACCGTTTTTACCTTTTCCTTGCATCGTCCATAAATAGTGTTCTCGAATTTTTTTGACCCTGTAAAATGAGTATTGATGATGATGAATAACCTTTTTCAGTTACCCCATCCCTTACCTAATACTGAACAGTTTGAATCTCTGCACCAGAGTGAAAATCTATTAATTGAACGGATTATTTCTACGGGACAAACTACCCCAGAAGGGCAATGGTATGACCAAGAACAAGATGAATGGGTGGTGTTGCTACAAGGGAAGGCACAACTGATGTATGAGGATAATTCTATTGTCCATTTATGTCCTGGAGATTGGGTATTTATTCCTGCTCATCAACGCCATCGAGTCAGTTATACCAGTAGGGAACCGCCTTGTATTTGGTTGGCTATTCATGGACTATTATCGTAGGGATTAGTAGGGGCAAAAAAATTTTGCTCCTACTACTCACCTCGTTTTACTCCGGCTCAACTATTTGTGACGGATATAGTCGTAGAGTCCTAGATATTGACTGCCGGGATTTTTCCAAGAATAATCGTAGGCCATACCCTGAAGAACTAATTTTTGAAATTCTTTGGGATACTCATACCATAAACCGATCGCTCTATCCATGGCTGATTCGAGGGCTTCATAGTCTGTTTGATAGAATACATAACCATTTCGCTCTTCTAGCGGTTTTTCCGTATCGTAATCCCGGTCGAATACGGTATTTTGTAAGCCTCCTACCCCACGCACAATGGGCACAGTGCCATATTCCAAACCAATCATCTGGGTTAAGCCACAGGGTTCGTAGTTACTGGGAACGACAATCATATCTGCACCTGCATAGATTAAGTGGGATAATTCTTCGTTAAAGCCCAGCTCTAAATGGCAATTTGCATTTTCGTTCAAAAATAGCTTTTCATGCCAGAACCAGTCATTAATCCCTTGCTCTGTTGCCGATCCAAGTAAGACAAATTGCGCTCCCCGATGCAGGGCATAATAGATGGCATGGTGAACTAGATGCACTCCTTTTTGATCGTCTAGGCGACCGATAAAGGCAATGAGTGGTTTGTTATCATCATGGGCTAACCAAAGCTGCTCTCGCAAGGCTTTCTTATTCTTGGCTTTGTTGTTGATGGTTTTCGCTGTGTAACGATAGGGGATAAAGCGATCGACTTCTGGATTCCATACATCATAGTCAATCCCGTTGAGAACCCCACCAAATTTATAGTTGTGCAATTCTAGGGTATGTCCTAAGCCATAGCTGATATCGGAATGGCGAGCTTCCCAGGCATGGTGAGGGGAAACGGTGTTAACAAAATTAGAATAGACGATACCCCCTTTCATCATGTTAAGGGCAAAGGGATTAAAATTATCTTGGAGGCGATCGTAGTCAAAATAATGGGACTCTCGATTGAGTCCTGTTGCCCAAAGTGTATCTACCCCACCAATGCCTTGGTGCTTAAAGTTGTGGATGGTATAGCAAACTCGTTGATTGTCCATGCCATGATATTGATACATTTCATAGAGCAGGACGGGTACCAAACCGGTTTGCCAGTCATGACAATGGATGATATCGGGACGCTTGTTGGTTCTGAGGAGGAATTCTAGAGCGGCTTTGGAGAAGAAGGCAAAGCGCATGTTATCGTCTTTGCAACCATAGTAGCAGCCGCGATTGAAGAAGAGGTCATCTGAGTGGGGATCGATGAAGAAACATAAGCGTCCATGAACCCAACCACACATGACATCGCAGGAAATGGCAGCTCCATACCAAGGAACTTTCAGATCGTGATAGGCTTCGTGCAAACCCCAAATTTGGTCGTAGCGCATACAGTCGTATTTGGGGAGGATGATTTCTACACCGATCCCTCGAAGTTCCAATTCTCGACTCAGTCCATAAACGACATCCCCTAAACCTCCAGCTTTGATGACTGGAGCGCATTCAGAGGCGATCTGCACGATGTACATATTCACTCCTGGGTTCACAAAAGTTTATTATCTCTGCTTTTATTCAAACACGAAGTTGGGGAATGGGGAATGGGAATGGGGGATAGGGAATGGGGAATGGGCAATAGGGAATAGGGAGTTCTCTGTATCTGCGTGTCCTGGTATCCCGGTGTCTCCGTATTCCCCTACTGGGAATGGGCATAAAAAAGGCTAACTCCTTTTCGGGAGTTAGCGTGAGGGAATGGAGGTGAGTACGGGCAGCAAAGGTACTCACGCGACTCGGATAATTAGCGTGCCAGGCTGTTGCTGCCATAGGTATCTAGGCTATATCCAGGGATGCGGTTGGTGTAGTCGGTTTCTTTACCGGTTACGGATTTGGCGATGCTGTTGAAGCCGTCGGAATTCCAATTACGTTCGTGGATAGATTTGGTTTGTTCTCCCATGAAGTAGGCTTGAGTTCCGATAACGGAAACAGCGACCCAACCAGCGATGAAGAGTAAGGAAAGAATAACTAAGTTAACCATGATGTTCTCCTTTGTGTGAACTTTTGTTTCTTATCTTGTAAACTAATGTAACAAAGTCTTGCTATATTTGTCAATATGATGTTAATCACAGTCTACTGTGATCTGAAGTCGGCTTAAACGGTGATATATAGTCGATTCGGTTAACAGTGAGACATAATTGTAGGGGTGAACGGCCGTTTCGCTTCGCGACATGAACGCCCCTACAGATACCGACGTTATAGATAAATGCTAGTGTCTCAACCTTAATCGAATTGACTATAGTGCTTCGCACGAACGTGCAAGAAACCCGGTTTCTAAGGCGGCGATCGCGAATGTGCCAAGAAACCGGGTTTCCTACAAAAACTTGGGATAGGGTCGAGAACCAGGGAAGAAACCCGGTGTCCGAGTCTACACCTAGCGCTCCAACCACGCCAAAATCGGCTATTTCCCCATCTCTAGGCTTGGGGGGTGGGGTCTCCATATTTGATTAAAAGGGCGATCGCCACACTCACAGCTAAAATCACCACCATACTTAGCGCGGAGCCAAAGCCCCAATTCTGAGTCGCCCCCAGAAACTGATTGTAAATCAAGCGAGCAGCGGTCATACTGGATGCGCCTCCGAGCAGTTCCGGATTGACAAAATCGCCCAAACTACTAATAAAAACCAATAAACTTCCGGCTGCAATCCCTTGAAAGGTTTGGGGCACAGTAATTTTCCAGAATCCTTCTATGGGGGTTGCGCCCAAATCGGCGGAAGCTTCTAATAACCGTTTGTCGAGCTTTTCTAGTGCGGCATAGAGAATTAAGACCATGTAGGGCAAAAAGCTATAACTCATGCCAATGAGAACGGCTGGCCATTCATTGAGAATGGTTAAGGGGGGCAGGCCAACACTGGTGATAATACTATTAAATACCCCTGTACGGCGGAGAATGGTAATCCAGGCGTAGGAGCGCAGTAAGGAAGAAGTCCAGAGGGGAAGGACAAAGCCCAAGAGAATTAGGTTTTGCCAGCGTTTGGGGGCGTTGAGGGCGATCCAATAGGCAACGGGAAAACCCAAGAGTAGACAAATAATAGTTGTGCCGATCGCAAAAAAGAGCGATCGCCCAATCACTTGCAGATAAACCGGTTCAAACACCCGCAAATAATTCTCCAACCCGGAAGGATTCACCACATCCCCAGGTCGAATATTGGGTACTAAACTTAACTCAAAAATCACCAGAGTGGGTAGCACTAAGAGCATCAAGAGCCACAAACCAGCAGGCCCTAGGAGAACACTGGGGCCAATCAAAGTTGACCAACGGCGTTTAGGAGTCGGCATTTCAGTTGAGTTGGATTCAGAAGGAACAATTGGGGGTGGGGAAGACATAAGTGCTTCGCGCGGTAATGGGGAATGGGGAATAGGGAATGGGGAAAAACCCGTTTTCTGGTTTAACTACTGGTTAATCGAGTCCAATAGCGGTCATAGAGTTGGGCAATATCCTCTTTGACGGGTGAAACACTTTCACAGTTAGCCAAAACCTCTGGAGGTGGGAACAGGGTGGCATCCTGTTGAATTTCTTCCGGTAATTGTTCGTAGGCGATTCGATTCGCGGTGGCAAAACTGAGACGCTTGGTAATTTCGGCAGCGACCGTTGGTTGCAGCATAAAATTAATCCAAGCATAGGCTCCATCAGGATTGGGGGCAGTTTTGGGAATCACTAAGGTATCGGTCCATAGAGAAGAGCCATTTTTAGGGATCACATAACCTAAGTTTTCATCCTCTTCCATAATTTCACTGGCATCCACGGAATAACCCATGGCAATTTTCAGATCGCCGGTTAAAATCTGGGGTCGCCAAGCATCGGAGGTAAATGAGGCGATCGCCGGTTTGAGTTCCACTAACGCTTCATAGGCTTCTTCAATTTCCTGGGCATCTTGGGAATTCAGAGAATAGCCCAAGTGTTTTAAGGTGGCTCCCATCACTTCCCGGACATCATTGAGCATCGTCACTTGGCGACTCAATTGCGATTGATTCTGCCATAAATATTCCCAATTTTCCGGTTCTCCATTTAAGGCTTGGCGATTATAAATTAACCCCGTTGTTCCCCAACTAACGGGGATACTATGACCGTTTCCAGGGTCATAGGGCGGATTCTGATAATTTTCAAAAAGCTGATTTAATCCTTCAATGCGACCGAGATCCAGGGGAGTTAATAAATCATCCTCCACCATTTTTAGCACCATATAATCCGAGGGATAAATGATACTATATGCCCCACCACCACCAGCTAAAATTTTAGCCAGCATCGCCTCATTAGAATCAAACACATCCGCGATTACCTGAATCCCGGTTTGCTGCTCAAACTGAGCCAGCAAATCGTCATCGGTATAGCCTGCCCAAGTAAAAATATAGAGCCGATTACTGTCTCCTCTTTCCACTGTGCGAGTTTGCACATCAGCTAACGTCCAACCACAGGACGATAATCCTAAACCGGCTAAGGCGGCTGTTGTCCCCTGCAAGAAGCGGCGACGGTTAAGAGAGCGAGAGTGTAAAAGACGATTGAGCTTATCCTGTTGACTCATGGGCAACCCTTCGTTCCATAAAATTGTAGATAGTTTTATTCATGGAGAGCCAAACAATCTGAACTCTGCCAATGGGCATAGAGAGGAGTTTCGGGATTCGATAAAGCTTCAGAATAAGCAGCTCCTTCGCGAACGGGTTGGGAGACGGTAATTTGGTCTCCAGAAACCAATTCCACCACACATTGAATATGGGTTCCCATAAACATCGTATGCTTAATGCGGCCTTGAAAACAATTGCGATCGCCCTCTGGGGGACTCACGCTGAGGTGAATTTTCTCCGGTCGCACGCTGACCACTAGGCGATCTCCGACTCCCGTGCTACCGTTAAGATCTGAAGCCGCCCAAATCTTCAACCCCTTATCCGTTTGTACCTCAACTGTTCCCCCCTGACTCGATGCGCTCCGACCTTTGAATAAATTGGTATCGCCAATAAAATCAGCTACAAACGGAGTAGCGGGAAGATTATAAATTTCACTTGGAGAGCCAATTTGTTCAATTTTGCCCTCACGCATGATGGCAATGCGCTCGGAAAGCGAAAGCGCCTCTTCTTGATCGTGGGTTACCATCACAAACGTCAGCCCTAACTCTTGATGCAAATTCGACAATTCCACCTGCATCTCTTTGCGTAACTTCAGATCCAACGCTCCCAAGGGTTCATCCAATAATAAAACTGCCGGTCGATTAACCAACGCTCTAGCCAGGGCAACCCGCTGTTGTTGTCCCCCTGACATTTGTTTCGGCAAGCGATGGGCAAACGCCTCCATTTTCACCAAGCGTAGCGCTTCCTTTACTCGGTCTTCAATCTGGGCTTTAGTGAGCTTTTTCAGCCGCAGTCCAAAGGCAATGTTATCCCAAACATTCATATGCCCGAATAGGGCATAACTTTGGAAGACGGTATTAACTGGACGACGGTAAGGGGGAACGTGGTTCACGGACTGCCCTTGAAGCAACAATTCTCCAGCAGAGGGCACTTCAAAGCCAGCAATGAGCCTTAACGTCGTGGTTTTTCCACACCCAGAGGGCCCGAGGATACTGAAGAATTCACCAGACTGAATGTTCAAGTTTACGCCTCGGACAGCCGTTTCTGAGCCAAACACCTTAAAGACTTTGCGAAGCTCAACATCTAGCTCGACGTTGGTTTCCCGATTAATTTGATTAGTTGCGGTCTGAGACATAATGAGAACCCCTAGCAATGAGTTCAGAGTTAAGCAGGGACAGTAACAAGGATCTAGATGGTTTCAGTGTAATCTATTCTGAGTACTGCTTGATATCGTATATGATTTCGATCTCCCTCGATCCAATGCTATAGGCAAATGGCTGGGGGATTTGATTGTCAGGGGGCAAAGGGCGATCATTCAACTTCCTAGATGCCAAGCGGGGATGGGGCAGGTTCACCAATCGAATGGTGGGGATTCCTATAATCTGGGTCAACCTGCCCCTACGGTCGATATAATTCTATGCTACGGTTGTCGGATCTACAGCTACAATTCCTTCGCTAACGTATCGAGTAAAATCGGTAGTATTAAAGGTTAGAATATGGGTAATATTGTTAATGTTCATTGCAGCTACTACACAAGCATCGTGTACTTGAACTCCACATACACCATAGGTTATGAAAAGCCTCCGCCATTCAGGATAGAGTCCAGGAATATCGCTTAGTATGGGAAAAATACTTTCAATTAATGTTAAAAACTGATTAGCTTCGATCGCGGTTAAGCCGAATCCATTTTTGTTAGCGGGTCTTATAGCAACCTTCCAACATTCAATACAGTTTTGGGGCGTTACTTACAGATAATGTCTGTTCTGAATTAAGGTTCTAATCGCTGTTACGGTAATTGGATGTTGCCGATCGCTCTGGCGAGTAAAACGCAGGAGTATGTTTAGCGATCGCAATATGCAGGGCATCGTCAGCCGCTTTGCTGGGAAGATTACTTTTTGAGAGAAACTCTATCGCCAGATCTTGAACCGCTTCATTAACTTCAAGCAGTGGTAAGTTATTCAAGATCTCGATTCGCCTACTCGCCATTTCTGCATCTCCCCGTCCTGCCTCATCTAAAACCGTTTGTGAGATGTAGAGTTCAAACTTAGTCCGGTGGGTATCCCACCATTCTCTAGTCGCTTCTACACTTGCCATCACAATAAGATTGTTGCTTATCCTGGCGGTTAAGTAGCCGATAATACTTGTCTCGATGTAAACCGTTTCACTCATGCGGAAATGGGGTAGTTGACTTCTGTATTGTATAGCGATCGTCATTCTGAGCGATCGTCGAACGTGCTATAAACCAGCCCCCCGCCAGGATACCAAGGGGGATGGGGCAGGTTCACTAATTGAATGGTGGGGAGTCCTAAACCTGGGTAAACCTGCCCCTACGGTTGATATCAATTCATCGGTATAGAACACAATAAAATCGGGTTTTGTAGGGGCGGGTTTCACCAACATCTAAGAGAAAAGGGATCGCTCTCCTAAACCCGCCCCCCACCACGACGCAAAGGGGGATAGGGCAGGTTGACCAATCGAATAGTGAGGATTCCTAAACCTGGGTGAACCTGCCCCTACAGTCGATCTCGAACAATGGGTTATCGTTTAATAAATTCAACGCTCAAAATATATTTTTTGACATATCTGTAAACTACCATTCCATCGTCAATATGTTCATCAATCTCTGGCTCAAAACTCATATCAATAATTTCCATGTTGTCATTTTGTTGAGCGCCACGTGCTATCAATAATGAATCCAGTGCCAGTAAGAAAAAGCTGTCTTCAGGAAGACCAACTGAAAAATTATAGTCATTTTTAGCGTCAAGAGTTCTGAGCCTTTTCGGCCAAAGTGCAAGACCATGTGGATGATCGTTGAGGAAAGGTATAGTCCGACTAATTCTGACTGGCTCGTGAAGAGTCAGCAAACGACGGCCTTGATCTGTGACAACGCCAGGTTTGATCTCACGCAGGTTATCTATAGTAAATAAGAAAACCTCAATAGCTCGGTTATATTTAGTATAATTGTAATCATCCGGTTCATAAGTGTGAGCTGTAGCAAAATAAAGAAACTGATTGGGATTTTCTTCTTGATTGGCAAGAATAACTCTATGAAAATGACGAAATTTGTACCACTTACCATCAATTTTTTGAAATTGTTTTAGAGAAAAATGCTCGTCTCTATAGTCTGGCCTAAAAAACACACTACAAAACTGGCTAAATAGATAACGTCTCCCGAAAGGAATAGGATCAAGATCGTAAACATCCTTGTTGGTAAATCCGATACGACATCCCTGGCGGCTAATATTCTCTGTTCCTTTGGGCGCGTAAGCTTCATTGATAGTTTTCATAGCCGTTCCTGTTAGGTCTATTTCACATTTGTATCGATTATTTCCAAGGCTCTGGCAGCTTCTTCTTTCTTTATCCCAACGGACTCCGTTCTTATTTTCAGCTTTATTTTGGGTTTGCAGTTCAACAGGCTGGGTTGACTCTGATAAGATGGGATTATCCTGACTGCTTGCACCAAAGATCAACCATAGGGATAAAAGGGTTTCTAGCATAATCAATGACCTACCAAACAAGAATACTGAATTCCAGTCCCATTATGAAATAATTCATACACCCCGATCTAGTCGGAAGGATCGGGTATTTTTCCAGGAAATTGGGTCGGATGTGTCGGCAATGTTGGAAAAATAGGCTACAATAATTCCAGCCTTTGTACTTTCTGGGATTTATGGATATCATGGAAGTCTTAAAACTGGCTGATGAGCTGGTTTTTGCTCAGACGGGTAAGCATCTGGACTATCTGCAAAAAGCCATACTGCAGGGAACGCTAAGGGGTGAAACTTATGGAACTATTGCAGAACATATCTATACCAGTGAAGGTCATGTGCGCGATATGGGTTCCGAGTTGTGGAAGTTGCTCTCGGAAGGGTTAGGAAAAGAGGTTAGTAAGGCTAATTTTCGCGCTATTGTAAATAATCATTATTCGGCTTCAGCTATTTTTAACGCAACAGTTACCAATCTGAATATTTGTCCAGAATATTATCAGAAAAATAACCATTCCCAAAATCAAGAACAAAGTCAACTTTATGTAGATTTAGGAAATGCGCCAGAACGGTTAAACTGTTATGGAAGAACGGAAGAATTGGCTGTTCTCGATCGCACCCTCCTCACCAAACACTGTCGCCTATTTGCCCTCCTCGGCTTCAGTGGGATCGGTAAAACCACGTTAGCCTTAAATTGGCTGGAGAACCATAAAACCCAGTTCCAATATTCCATCTATCGCAGTTTGCGCTTTTATGCCGATCTCCGCGCTGTAGTAACCAATATTCTAGCTATTTTCACGCCTAATAGCCCAATTCCAGAGGGTATGGAAACCCAAATTTCCCAACTGCTGACCCAGTTGCGTCAGTTTCGCTGCTCGATTATCCTTGACGATGGGCATCTTTTGTGCAGGGATAAGGGGAGTGAGGCGTTTTTGCAGGCGATTGCCGAAATTCCTCACCAAAGTTGTGTTATCTTACTCTCGACCGAAAAGCCGGTGGAGATAGAGCGTTGGGAAATAGCCAATGATGCGGTGCGATCGCTCATCTTACCCGGTTTAGGCGATGCAGCGAAAGAGCTTTTACAAGAACAGCATTTATGCGATTCTGAATCTTGGCCACAACTGATTGACCGTTATCAGGGTCATCCTCTATGGTTAATCTTAACCGCAACCTCTATCCGAGAACTATTTGCCGGTCGAGTCGCAGACTTTTTAGCCTATGAAACCCTGATTGTATCTGAATCTTTGCAGGGACACCTCGACCAACAGTTTCAGCAGTTAACCGAACCCGAACAAACGATTCTAGGTCAATTGGGGACGCTCACTGCACCCGTTAGCTTATCACAACTTTTACAACTTAACCCCTTTTCTCCGGTTGAATTATTCCAGATTATCCAATCACTCCATCGGCGATTTTTTCTAGAGATGGAAGAAGACACGCGGCAATTGTTTCTCAATCCAGTGATTCAAGAATATATCAAGAATGGGAAATAATCCGCAGTGTTATTAATAGCAAGAAGCATCTATAGCGCTTCGCGCTAGGGAATAGGGAATAGCTTGTATTGCTTAGGGTCTAGGGCTTCAAGCTATACTCCATAGAAGAGAGAAGTGCTATAAATGGTTTGAGTTTAATCCATGGTGAGTACTGCTCGATAGCGTACCTGATTCGATCGCACTCGATCCAATGCTATATTAATCTCCTCTAGGGGATAGGTCTCGATAATCGGCGCAATTTTGTATTGAGCGGCAACATTGAGCATTTCATTCATGATTGCTCGGCCACCAATGGGTGATGCCATAATTCGGCGACGCTGGGAAAGGAGAGAGAACAAAGGTAGAGTTAAAGGTGCATCACTAACTCCCACAAAGCATAAAGTACCATCCGCATCCAAGTATTCAACATAGGCCGCCCAATCTAGGTTAGCTGGAGCGGTACTTAAGAGGATATTCAAGTAATTTTTCGGCGTGGGTGGACTTTCTCCACGACCCACGACAATGGTCTCATCGGCTCCGAGGGTTTTGGCAAATTCGGCTTTATCTTCAGAAGTTGTAAAAACAGTAACTCGGTTTCCTAAGCGGTGAGCAAATTGAACCGCCATGTGGCCTAAACCGCCAACCCCAATAATACCGATTTCCTGTCCGGAGGTCATGCCTGCATGACGCAGTCCAGAATATACCGTGATTCCACCACAGAGTAGAGGCCCGGCATGGGTGGGGTCAATGTCTTGGGGAATGGGGAAGGCAAACCGAGAGTCAGTGAGTAGGTAGCTGGCAAAACCACCAGGGCCAGGAATAATGAGCGGCTCGTTTTCTTTACAGAGGTTTTCGTTACCTTTGAGACATTGCGGACATTGGAGACAGGCACTTTTTTGCCAACCGACTCCGACGCGATCGCCAACTTTCAGGTGTTTGACCTGAGATCCAACTTCCTGGACTTCTCCGATAACTTCATGACCTGGAACCACAGGATAATCAGATATGTCCCAATCATTATCAATAATATGAATATCTGAGTGACAAAGCCCACAGGATTGAACCTTAATTAGACAATCATAGTCTTGAGGGCTACTCATTTCAAATTGATAGCTTTCCAGGGCAGCTTTAGCACATTGGGCCGCTTTAGCTTTAACTTGTATCATGGGGTTGGCACTCCTGAGCCTCTTAACTGTAGTTTATCAAATAAAGGGAGTAGAATTGTTGTTGGCAACATCGATAAGAATATCAATTAACAATCAAATAATTCACATAAATAATTAACAATTTAATTGGACTAGCCGTTCATTTTTGATTGAATCTGTTGCAGAGTGCGAACTAGGTCAGCTCCAACCCATCCGGACGAGTGGGAAGAGGGTTGATTATGGCGGACACACTGGAGAAAATGATCGCAGACTTGTTTTAAGGGTTCTCCTGGAGGAGTTGCCAGTACCTCCCGGTTCATCCCAACTGGAGTAAAATTCGACCCTTGAATGTCAAACTGTCCCTGTTGCACAATCAGAGGATCGGCACTGAGTTCATCAAAAATTAACGTTCCTTGAGACCCAACCACGGCTAAACGGCGTTGTTTATCCGGGTTGAGCCAACAGAGGTGAATGGTAGCTTTAAATCCACTGGGATAGAGGAGTTTCACCCAAACCACATCGGGGAAACCGGGTTGTAACCAGGTGTCGGCGGTAGCCTCGACTTCTACGGGGGTTTCCCCTAACCAGTAATTAAAGATAGCGAGATCGTGGATGGCTAAGTCCCAGAGCGCATCTACATCTTGGCGCACGGGGCCTAAATGGGTGCGGGCTGCATATCCATAGCGTAGGTCTCCGACTGTTCCAGAAGAGAGTGCCTCTTTTCCTTGTTGCACCACGGGATGAAACAGATAGGTATGATCAACTACCAATTGCCGTTGTTGGGTTTCCGCTAGACGGCACAGCTCTAGACATTCTTCGGCATCTAGGGTGAGGGGTTTTTCGGCTAATACGTGACAATTCTGAGTGAGGGCGTATTTAATGATGTCGTAGTGGGTTGATGCGGGGGTGGCGATCGCCACTAATTCCACTTCTGGACGCGCCAAAACTCCCTGCCAGTCATCGGTTAACTGCACTGAGTCAGGCATATTATACCGATTTTTGATCGCCTCTCGTCGGTCAGAGTTGGGGTCTACCACTGCTACAACTTCCGTCTGGGGATGTTCGAGGAAATTACGGATTAAATGGTTTCCCCATCGACCCGCGCCCAAAATGGCAATCTTAAATGGTTTATCCACGCTGTATTTTTTTCACCCCTCTTCAGTGGTTTTGATCTTAAATAAGGCATCTTGAGCCGCTGCTTGTTCAGCCGCTTTGCGCGATCGCCCTTTTCCTGTACCGTAAGGTTCTCCCTGCACCCAAACCTGAGCCGTAAAGGGTTCGGCTGTCCGTTTTTGCGATTCTACCGTAATCAGTTTATATTCGGGTAAAACCTTATGAACGGCTTGAGTCCATTCTTGCAGAGCTGATTTATAATCTCGTCGAGCCGGATCTTTACGAATCTCTGTAGACAGCACAGTAAAATGACTATCAAGCCAAGGTCGGATCAGTTCCAGGGTATGAGTACTCAAGTACAGTGCCCCTAAAATGGCTTCAAAGGCATCCGCGAGACGGGACGAACGGCCAAGTTTATCGCTGGCTGTGCCCCGATCCATGAGCAAGTCTTGTTCTAAACTGTAACTATCAGCTAACTGGGCTAACGTGCGATCGCTCACCAAAATTTTCCGAATGGCTGAAAATTCTCCCACCGACGCATCCGGATACAATTCCATCAATAATTCTGAAGCCGCAATCCGAACCACCGCATCGCCAATAAACTCCAACTGCTCATAGTTTTCTGTGGACGATATACTCGGATGGGTCAGCGCTTTATCGAGTAAATGCCATTGCACTGGGGAGCTTTCTGGTAACCCCAGTTTCAGAATGACACTCTGCAACTGCCGTTGTCTTCGCGGATAACTAACTTCTTCAGGGACAGAACTAGACATGACCCATCCAGTGTGAGGTTTTGCTAACTCTCCCATCCTATCTTAAACAATTAAAAATGAAAAAATTCATGACTATTCCGGATTTAGCATACCTGCAATTTGTTCAACCCATTGCTGACGCTCCTGATGCTCTAGAGCTAAAATTTCTGCTCTAGACCAGTGAAAATGAAAAGCGATAAAGGCTACCTCCCGATATAACTGGGGTAGGGGGTAGCCGGTTACTCCCCCAGCATCACTAATTCTGCTTCCGCAGGGTTAATGGTGTTGTATAGATCGAGTAAGTAATCTAAATCGACTAAAAATAGATTTTCTAAGGCTTCTGGTGTTACAGAGGGGAGTGTACCGAGTTGTTCGATCGTGCGCGAGAGCATGACGAGAGCGTGATAATCTGGGTAGTCAGAGACATTGGGGTGGCGATCGCCAATTATCTCATCTTTTGCAGTCGCGAAACGCATCACCCCTTCTCGATGAACCTTTCCCCCTTCGTCCACCAACCCTTTAGGTAAAACAAAGGTAAAACCCATCGAATCATCCATTTCCTCACTCATTCTCTACTGGTTCCAACTCATTAATCTGACGATAAAAATCTTGAAGATAGCTTAAATCTACCGCAAACATATTTTCAATCACTGCCGGAGAAATTTCCTGTAGGGTTCCCAATTGAACAATAACTCGCGCCAAAATAATCACCGTCGCATAAGCCGGATTATCCATTACCCTAGGATCGCGCATCGGGATAATTTCATCCATGGCACGAGAGAGGCGCATCTTTCCCTGACGGTGAAGATTTCCATCGGAATCTAAATAGCCTTTCGGTAAAGTAAAATCAAACTCAGTTTGCAACATAAACTATTAAGATAAATTCATTGGGCTTAAATCTTACACCGCTTGGCTTGCGTTATGAAACACAAGCTTGACTGCTCTCTCTCCATGTACCACAACCCTATTTCCTATTTCCTATTCCCCAGCGCAAAGCGCTGTATCACTCATCCCCATGCCCCGTTTCTCGAACTACGGAGGAGAAACCCGCTTGAACACCTCACAGGCTATTTCCAACTCTTCGCAAGCCAACTCGGAACTTGAAGCCGCATTATCCGTAACACTATAACTAATGGGCCAAGCATTTTCAAACTGAAATAAAGCGCCCATATTACCATTCTGACGATAAACAGTAATGGAACCATTGCGTCGCTGTTTTTCCCAATTGCCCTCTTGCACCGCATTCAACCAATTCCAGAGGGTTTCCGAGCCACTTAACCCTCGCCGGAGACTAATATTATCAATGGTTGTCTTAGCACCAGGGAGTTTAGACGTATACAGCATTCCTCGCTTGGCTTTGCCCCAAGGTTCTGGAAAAACCTCAGTAAACTCAACCACCTCTTGAGCCACCTTAAATCCCTTGCACTCCATGAATAACCCATCGACTCCATCTTTCGATCCATCTAAGGTTAATTCTACATAAAACCGGCACGCAGTCAGGATTTCAGCCAAATTCCGTTGAATTTCAAATGCATCTTTCCCCCGACTAGAAAACCTGGAAGAGATATTAGAGTATTGTCTACCGGGTTGGCGAGATAGATTAATATTGGGAAAACGAGGTAGCATAGTCAGGCAATCCGGATCGTTTTTCAGTCAAAACAACCAGACAAGGGATGAAACCCTTGCCTGTGTTAGTTCAGTTGCTTCAATTATAATTTATGTTGTTGGTAATGGTGCAATCCGCGTCCCTTCCGTGGGTACTTTTCTAATCCCAGTATGGCTAATTTCTATCGTTTCCTTGAATAAATCCGTACTGTCCGCACTCGCTTGAGTCGTCGTATATTTAGCGGGAACAGCATCCGTAATATTGTACCTTGCTCCTTCTTGGCCATTCTGCTTATAGATGATTAAAGAAGCCTCTCCAGCCTCTTCAACAGCCGTGGTTGTACCCCCAGTCATGGATGAGGGATGAGAGCTGGTGTACCAGTTAATTAGAGCATCATTTTCTACGGTTGTGACAAACTCTAAGGTCATATTCTCATAGGATACATGAGATGGCGTAATTTGGGTTCCAGCAGACACATTCTTACCCGCATAAATAGCTTGTCCTTCGGCTGCGGGTTCAATGCTCATGGAAAGGCCACTGACTTTTTGTAATTGTAGGGTCGTAATGCCTTTCACTTCAAAATAAAACCGGGCTTGGGTCAAATACTCCATAGTTACATCTCCGCTTTAGATGGTTATGATTAGATGGGAAAGGGTAGAGAAGTTAAGGGTCTAAGCGGCTTGTGACATAGAGACCACTTTGGTGATTCTCTCGGCCACAAACTCATAGGTTTCCATGACTAATTCCCCAGAAGTGGCATCGACATCAGAAACCGAATATTTTTTGATCCAAGCTCGGTCTAGATTCCATCGCAGGACTTCAGCATTACTTGGATCGAAGACTATTATTGAACCCGATTTACGACTGTTCGCCCAATTTCCATTTCCCCCTTCATCTTTCGGCATCACGTCTAAAAACCATTCAAATAGTCGCGCCGCTGCTCCTTGGGTATCGTCATTCACATAAACTTCAATAGTCATAGAAGGGTTGGTTTCATAGCCAGCGATCGTGGTATGTCTTCCTGCACCCTGTTTACCACAGTGAATGGGTTTATCTCCACCGGTTACCTTACCTTCATAGGTCAGAGCAGCCATACTTTTTATTTCTAAGTTTTCTAAACCTTCAAAGTTTAGATAAAATCGGTTGGCTGTAGTTGTATAAACTGGAGCTGCCATGGTGTAACTGTCCTTTTGCTGATATTTTTAGGGTTTGAATGTATCAGGAGATTAGAATTAATCCAATCTCCTGAAGAGGCTTCTTAACCTTCGCCTTCAGCCGTCCACTGACTGATACGGAAGATCACAAATTCAGCCGGTCGCACGGGAGCAATACCGACTTCTACATACAATCGACCGAGCATCATACTTTGGGGAGTATTAATATCAGAATCACACTTGACGTAGAAAGCTTCAGCAGGAGATCCTCCCATCAACGCACCAGCTCGCCATAAATCGGTTAAGAAACTGGTAATCGTGCGTTTCACCCGTTGCCACAGGTCTTCATCGTTGGGTTCAAAGACGACCCATTGCATTCCATTTTCAATGGATTTCTCGATGTAGCTCATCAAGCGGCGAACGTTGATATAGCGCCATTGGATATTATCCGGCTCAACCAGAGTTCGAGCACCCCAAACTCGAATACCTCGGTTGGGGAAGGGACGGATACAGTTAATCCCCGCAGGGTTAAGCAGTTCCTGTTCCCGGAAATTACAATCGTAAGCTAAACCGATAACTCCTCTGGGGACTTCGTTGGCAGGTGCTTTATAAACGCCTCGCGTTTCATCGTTGCGAGACCAAACCCCTGCCATATAACCGCTGGGAGGAATGGCTACTGGGCGACCAGCATTTCTGGGATTAGGAACCCGAATCCAGGGATAATAGAGAGCAGCAAATTGGGAACGGCGGTTAAATTCCTCCCGCAGCCAACGACTGATTTGTTGGGGTTTTACCCGGTCTGGGGGTGGATCGAGAATCACCATCCGGTTGGGAGCATTAGGAATATCGCCATCGGCAGCTCCTTCACAGAGGCTGACCATTACATCCATAATCCCGTGCAGTTGGTCGATGTTAATCAGGCCCGTTTCATAGACTTTCATTAGATCGGGACAAGCCATGATCGTGACTTCGTCAATCTCGAAGAGTCCTCGAACACCTGTACGGTCATCTCTTACCCCTTCAATATGTTGGGAGAAGCGGTCAGGAGAAGGCATCACTACGGGAGGGCTGATTTCATACAATCCATTACTGGGTCGTCGGGCTAGGGGAGAGCCACTGATGGATAGGTCTATAGCAGCAATATATTCTGATTCTTCTAGGGCTGTAACCACATAGGTAGCCACGGAGGAATCAATTTGGGGATTCATGGTCAGGTTTTCAAACCGTTCGAGTTCTTCATCTCCTTGGGCGATGACTACACTGAAAAATTCGCCTGTATTCGCGGGAATGGTTGTACTGGAGGTACTCTCGGTCGTACTTGAAGTACTCTCGGTCGTACTTGAAGAACTTGCACTTGAAGAACTCGTACTCGATGGTGGGGGTTTGGGTTCTCCATCCATAATTTGCACCCGAACGGAGCGATCCACAGGTACGAGCATGGCATTGATCGAGCCATTATCGGTAGTGGTGAGGTCAGAACCTGGACGGATAGAGAATTTTAGGGAAGGTCGGTTTCCCCGGTTCATAATGCTGGTTCCGGTTTCTGTTGCTTCTGGTTCTGGGGAACCGGGTAAGCGAGTGCCAATACTAACAACCCAACAGCGACCACCGCCATTGAGGAACCATCCATAGACACTTAGCGGTAAGTAGGCCCCAAAGTCGGTAAACCCGTCGGAGTTAGGTCGGCCAAAATATTGCAGATATTGATCCCAAGTGGTGACCAACATCGGTTTAAACGGTTCTGCGCCACCTCGGATGTCCTCGGTAAAACCAACGAAGCCTCCTACGGCAGTCGGGACTCCCTCAATGGGACGACTGCCACGATTGACTTCTTCGATATAAACACCGGGAGCGTAATAATCAAGTCTCGCCATAGTGGATTCCTTCCGAATACCAAATTACTGTGGAGAATTCTGGTTAATAAATGGGCTAAGAGATGACTTTATCCAAATTTGGATAGAAAAATCAAAGAATTAGGGAGATAGGTTTCCTCAAATAAACTCTTAAACCACGATAGTGCCACCATACAATAACCGAGGGATTGATGACTACTTTTTTAAGGGTTTTTCTTGAAGATTTACACAACTTAACTTATCTTATAAAGAGATAATAAATGTCTAATAAACATCAATAAAAAACAACAAAAATTAATGTATAGAGGAATGGCTAATCCTAAGTTAAGATAGCCGCTAAGACCCCATTACGTTATTCTGGAGCAGGGTCTGACTCCAGAATGGACAGAGCAGTGAAGCGAGTGAGTGAATTGAATGGCTAATTATTTAGCGATCGCCACGGCCACAGCGACCATGCAGCGCATTATTCAGCAAGCGATACAAACGGATGTAGATGGTTCTAGGGTAACCACAGTCCGCCCTGATGGTGCAGGGGGCGGTATCCCAGAAACTGGGGTGAATCTATACCTATATCACATCAAACGCAATCCGGCTTTAACCAATCAAGACACTCCCAACTTTCAACGACGGGGAGATATGGTTAAGCGCAGGCAAGCAGCTCTAGATTTATTTTACGTGATTTCTTGTTACGGTAATGATGCTGAATTAGAACCGCAACGACTTTTAGGGTGTGTGGCTCGTGCGTTAGAAGATCAGTTGGTTTTTACACCTCAGATGATTCAGGAAACGATTAATGATCCGACATTTGATTACTTAGAAGGGTCGGATTTAGCCGATCAAATTGAGCAAATTCGGACGGAATTTATCTCTGTTTCTACGGATGAACTCTCGAAAATTTGGTCAGTTTTTTTTCAGACTCCCCATGCTTTATCTGTGGTCTATAAAATCAGTGTGATTCTGATTGAAAGCGATATATCAGCCAAATCTTCACTACCCGTGCGCGATCGCCGCATGATTGGCGGCCCCTTCCCGAAACAACCTGTGGTCGATCAAGTGATCAATACCACAGGCAAGTATATGCCTATTTTAGCCAATAGCACCCTCCGCATTCGCGGTCGATTCCTCTCCCATTCGATCGCCCAAGTTCGGATCAATCAA
Source organism: Roseofilum sp. Guam (assembly GCF_017746735.1). Lineage (NCBI taxonomy): Bacteria > Bacillati > Cyanobacteriota > Cyanophyceae > Desertifilales > Desertifilaceae > Roseofilum > Roseofilum sp. Guam. The sequence goes on from NZ_JAGHZN010000019.1 coordinate 31,493, forward strand.
GCCGAAGTCACTCCCCAAATCATCAACGACACAGAATTAAGCCTTCCTCTGCGTCTGGTTCCCAATACCCATCTACGGGCTGGAGTCCAATCCCTGCAAGTGATCCATCCCCAATTGCCCTCCCTTCCCTCTCAAAATGGTCGCCGTCCTCCCCGTCCTAGTACGACAACTGAACCGGTTCAAAAAGTTGAGTCTAATGTTTTTCCCTTTGTAGTGCGTCCGAGTTTTCTGGGTTATGAACTGATAGACATTGAAGGAACAGAAGAAGACCGCCGCTTGGGTCAAGTCATTATTCGCACGAACCTCACCATCGGTTTGGGACAGCGAGTGGTGCTCATGCTCAATGAATACTCTAGCGAAAATGCGATCGCCTATCTCTTCAACAGTACCCCCATTCGGGAAAATACCCGCACTCCAGTTATTCCCATTAGCAATGTACAACCGGGAGACTATTTTGTTCGTATTCAAGTTGATGGCGCAGAAAGCTTATTGGATGTGGATCTCGATCCCAATAGTCCCACCTATGAACAATATATTGGCCCCATTCTCACGTTGGAATGATTCCATAACATAACATCTGGAGCTAACATAATGAACGCATACAAACTCACCGCTATCCTGAAAGAAGATGGAACCTTGCTGCTCGAAGGATTACCGTTTGAAGCTGGAGAAGCGGTAGAGTTGATTATCTTAGAACAGTCTAAAGAACTAACTGTATCCCCAAATTCTTCTGGTCAATATCCCCTTCAAGGTACCGTTTTACACAGCCATATACCACAACCCTATTCCCTATTACCTATTACCTAGCGCAAAGCGCTATAAGATTATCAACTATCCTTATGTCCAAATTGCTAACTAAATTTTTATTAAGCCATGACTGATTTATTAAACTACACTTGGCAAAATGAAAATCAACAGGATTTAATCCAAGGGTTAGCCAAACTGCAAGCCAGGATTAATGAAAAAATTAGTCGGGATAGTCCAGCAGAAACAGTCACCGAGGAAGGTGAATCGATTCCTGATTTAGAAGACTCTCAATTTGCCCTCGATCAACTGTGCAGTACGTTTAATCTGTCGAGTTTTGAACGGGATATTTTACTGTTATGTGCGGGTGCAGAATTAGATGAACAGTTTTTAGACTGGTTAAGTCAGCTCCAAGGAATAGCTCAGAAATCTTACCCAACATTTGGGTTAGCCCTCAAACTCTTAGATCGCCCCCATTGGAGCGCTTTAACGCCGGAATCTCCCTTGCGCTACTGGCGCTTAATTGAACTGGGAGCGGGGCCGTCGTTTACCCTGAGTCCTCTGCGAATTGATGAGAGTATTCTGCATTATTTAGCTGGAGTCAAAACTCAACCGTTGCCACTCGAAGCTCTGATCGGATCGCTGGACTTTTCGGTATCGCTAATGGAACATGACCATGAACTGATTCAAACGTTAGTGGATACTTGGGTGGGTGCTGCTAATGGTAAAGAGTTTCCTTTAGTACAACTGTGTGGGGAAGATAGTCGGAGTAAACAGGCGATCGCCACCACTGCATTTGCTAGTCTTAATCTAACCCTCCATCATCTCGATCCCGCTCAACTGCCCTCTAGTCCCCATGATGTGCATCAACTGCTGAGGTTATGGCATCGAGAAGCCTTTCTCAAAGGGTATGCGCTGTTGATTAATTGCGATAAACTTGCCACTCCCCTGAACCAAAACTTAGCGCTCATTAAGCTCATTCAAGAGATTAGCACACCGGTGATTCTGACGAGTAGCGATCGCCTCTCCATCCCCAACCGCTCCATCATCAATCTTGAAGTCCACAAACCCACCCTGACCCAACAATCCCAATATTGGCAAACTCACCTCGATTCATGGGGTATCGAACTTAACGGGCAAGTGCAAACCTTAATTTCCCAATTCAACCTTACCAGTACTCAAATTCAAACGATCTGCGCCCACACCCTCAGTAAAAACCGCAGTGAACCCCCTGAAACTATTACTAAAGAACTGTGGAGAGCCTGCCGCCAACAAGCCCGCCCCCGCATGGACGACCTCGCCCAACGGATCGAAATCAAAGCAACTTGGGATGACCTAGTGCTTCCTGAGACTCAAATGCAAACCTTGCAAACCATGGCTGCTCACCTACGCCAACGGGCAAAAGTCTATGAAAATTGGGGCTTTCGGCGCAAAAGTGGACGCGGCTTAGGCATCAGCGCCCTGTTTTCCGGCCCCAGTGGCACAGGAAAAACGACAGCCGCCGAAGTTCTTGCGAATACTCTGCAATTAGACTTATATAAAATTGATCTAAGCTCTGTAGTCAGTAAATATATTGGTGAAACTGAAAAAAACCTACGCCGCGTGTTTGATGCGGCTGAAAGTGGAGGCACTATCCTATTATTTGATGAAGCCGATGCTCTGTTTGGAAAACGTTCGGAAGTTAAAGATTCTCATGATCGCCACGCTAACATTGAAGTGAGCTATCTTTTGCAACGGATGGAAGCTTATCAAGGTCTTGCTATTCTCACCACTAACCTCAAAGGAGCCTTAGATAATGCCTTTATGCGACGGATTCGATTTATTGTTCCTTTCAATTTTCCTGATATTAAACAACGGGCAGAAATTTGGCGCAGAATTTTCCCCCCGGAAACGCCGACTCAAGATTTAGATATGAACAAACTAGCAAAACTGAGTATTTCTGGAGGAAATATCCGCAATATTGCCCTCAATGCGGCTTTTCTAGCAGCAGAAAATGATGAAGCTGTGCAGATGAAACATATTTTGCAAGCGGCAAAAAGTGAATATGTGAAACTAGAGAAACCTCTCCTCGATAGTGAAGTCAAAGGATGGATCGCTAAACCGTAGTGTTTATAGCACTTCGCACTCTAGTAATAGGCAAAAGCTTGTCTCGCTTAGGGTCTAAGGCTTCAAACTATACCTCATGGAAAAAATATTACAAGCACTCTTGGGTATAGCCTTTGCCCATGAGTATAGCGCTACGTTTTATGGTTAGGACATGTCTAAATCCTATAAGTCTTTCACAGTCTACTGTTGCCCGTTGCCTGTTGCCTAGCGCTACGCACTATATCAACAGTTGCCCTCATCCCCCCATCCTTTGGTTAAAGTTTACAATTTTTCACGATCGCATCACCCATTCGAGCGAGTGCGATCGCGGTCAGGGTGGCAAGGGTCGCCTTTCCAGAATCTGGATGGTGACAGCTCTAGCGATGATGGGTTCCCACCAACAGAAGGGGTTCTATAAAGTTTTAGTAAAGATCTTCTAGAACAGATGACACCTCTAAGAGGTCTGTGCCATAATACTACTTAGATTCTGATTAAAAAATCAAGTACTCCAAGCAAAGTTTAGGTAAAAACTCTAACTCGTCACAAGATAATTCTCTCTTGTGGCTTCGATCTCTATTGGAACGGTATTCATGAGTGTAGAAGTGGAAAACTCTATATCCCCAACTCTCAAGTATGCGACTGTAATTGAGTGTTTGCGGGACTTGGCAGTTAACAAGCCAGATCAATTAGCCTATGTATTTTTAGCGGATGGTAAAAAAGAAACAGACCCATTAACGTATCGTTTGTTGCAGCAGCAAGTCCAGGCGATCGCCGCTTACTTGCAGCAGCATCAAGCCTCAGGGGAACGCGCTCTGTTACTATACCCTCAAGGGGTAGACGTAGTGGCGGCATTCCTCGGTTGTTTATATGCGGGTGCGATCGCCATTCCCGTTCCCCCTCCAGAATCTGGTCGCCTCAAACGCACCCTTCCCAGACTACGAGCCATTATCCAAGATGCCCAAGCTTCTCTGGTACTAACGACGACACAAATTCAGTCCTTAATGGCGGAAGGCTCGGAAGAGTTTCCCGAACTCGAAACCCTGCAATGGATTGATACCTCAACCATTTCCCTAGACCTTGCGAACCAATGGGAAGACCCTCAAGTCACCTCAGAGACCCTAGCCTACCTGCAATACACATCCGGCTCAACCTCAACCCCCAAGGGGGTAATGCTTAACCACAGCAACTTAATGCATCACTGCGGCTATCTGCAAAGAGCCTGTGGATATGATACCAACAGTATCAGCGTTACCTGGATGCCCTACTTCCATGACTATGGCTTAGTAGAAGGAATGATGGTTCCTTTATTTAACGCCACCCCCTGCTACATCATGTCGCCCTTTTCCTTCATTAAACAACCCTTGCGGTGGTTGCAAGCCATGTCCAAGTACAAGGCGACTCATAGCCAAGCTCCTAACTTTGCGTATCACCTCTGTGTACGCCGGGTTAAGCCCAAGCAACTCGAAACTCTTGATTTAAGCTCTTGGGAAGCCGCTGGAAATGCGGCAGAACCGATTAACCCAGAAGTCATGCGCACCTTTTATGAAACCTTTGAATCCTGTGGGTTTCGCTGGAATACCTTTGCCCCTTCCTATGGTTTAGCCGAAAATACCCTCTTAGTATCAACAAAACCCAAACTCACCGATCCCGTATTTCTCCCTGTAGATACAGCCGAACTAGAACAAAATCGGGTAGTGACGGCTTCACCAGATGAAGAAGGAGTACGAATCTATCCCTCCTGTGGTCGCTTAGTCTGTGAAACTGAAGTGGCGATCGTTGAGCCGAGTACCTTAACCCGATGCAATGAGCAAACTGTTGGGGAAATTTGGGTCAAAGATCCCAGCGTCGCTCAGGGATATTGGCAGCGGCCAGAAGCCACAAAAGAAACCTTCCAAGCCTATACTAAAGATACCCAAGAAGGGCCTTTTCTACGCACGGGTGACTTAGGATTCCTCCATGAAGGAGAGATTTATATTACAGGTCGAATCAAAGATCTGATTATTATTCACGGGACAAACCACTATCCCCAAGACCTGGAATGGACGGTGCAAGGACTTCATCCAGACTTGCGATCCGATTATGGTGCCGCCTTCTCCATTGAAGCAAAAGGACAAGAACAACTGGTTATTGTTCAAGAAGTCGAACGCAAAGCCCAAAATTTCGATACGGAAAAAGTCATTGGCGATATTCGTCAGGCCATTTCTGAAATTCATGAAATCCAACCCTATGCGATCGTATTAGCTAAAGCGGGGAATATTCTCAAAACAGCCAGTGGCAAAATTCAACGGCGAGCCTGTCGTAACAACTTCTTAGAAGGGAACTTAACCGTGGTTGCAGACTGGTGTGAAAATCCCAAATTCTCGATTACCTATCGCAATTTACAAAGTGAAGTAGACTCCCTTGCTTCCGAGCTTCAATCTCAATCTCAATCTTGATTCTGTTATCTTTGGAAAAGTCCATGCAGCAACTGAAACAATATTGCCTAGCTGAAAAGCTAGAACAGGCTCTGGGGAATCCAGAATCTCCCGATAATATCATGTCCTATAAACAGGTCGTTGATATTGATGAATCAGAAGCATTTCCCCATGAGCAAGTAAACTGGCTCTATGACTGGAAACTTCAGAACTACTATGTTCCCCAGCAATATGGGGGTGAGTTTACCTCCTTTGAAGAGTTTGTTGCTATTGTTCGGGTCTTATGTCGCAGAGACCAAACCATTGGTATTGCCTTTACAACCATGTTTTGGTCATTTATTACCTGGATGGCCGGTACTCCAGAGCAAAAAGCTTGGTTATCGAATTACATGAGAAATGAAAATGGTGCCATGTGTCTTGGTTATTCCGAACGGGAACATGGCGCTGATTTAACAGGAGGAGACCTCAGTGCCAAGAAAGTCGATGGAGGTTACCTCTTAAACGGAGAAAAATGGCCGATTAACCGGGCAACCATTTCTGGTGTTTCTTACATTTTAGCCAAAACAGAGGACAGTGCAGCAGCCAGAAGCCTGTCCCTATTTATGGTAGATAAAAGCCGTCTAAATCCCGATCAGTATTACAATTTGCCCAAAATTTTGACCCATGGAATTCGGGCATCAGATATGAGTGGTATTGGGTTCAAAGATTGCTTTGTTCCTGATGATATGCTCTTGAAAGAAGAAGGTGCCGGATTAGAGTTAGCCCTGAAAGGATTCCAAATTACGCGCACCTTGTGTTCTGCATTTTCCCATGGAGCCGCAGACACAGCTTTGAGAACTACCCTAAAATTTGCCCTCTCACGGGCGGTTTATGGAACAACTGTTTTTCAGATGCCCCAACCCCGCCATACTTTGGTCAATGCATTTTTGGATCTTCTCATCTGTGAGTGTGAAACGATCGCCTCAGCTAGGGGATTTCATGTTGTCCCCCAACAATTCAGTGTTTGGGCAGCCGTCGTCAAGTATTTCGTCACCATTCAACTGGAGAACATGATTAATGATATCTCCGTGGTGTTGGGTTCACGATTCTATATGCGTGAAGAACATGATTCGGGGATTTTCCAGAAAGTTTTACGAGACAATTCAATTATTAGTGTATTTGATGGCAGTAGTGTCGTGAATCTCCATGCCTTGTTGCTCCAATTTCGTCAAATTTCTAAATCTAGATCCAGACGAAATGACACTAAAATGGAACAAATTGGTCAGCGTCTGAATACGATCTTTGCCTTAGATCAAGAGCTTCCTAAGTTTGAACCAGAGAAATTAGAATTAGTTGGCCGTGGGGCGGATGATGTTCTACAAGGCTTAGAAATTACTTTAGGCCAGCTTAAGATGCTGAAAGAGAAAAATGCAGTCAGCCCAGAAATTATTGAACCCCTGATTGCCTTGACTCAAGCTATTCTTGAGGAGCTTGATGCCCACGATCAATTCATTGCTAACTCAGCCTTTGAATATGGTCACAATCAATCCCCAGAACTGTTTGAGTTGGCGAAAAAATATTGCACCTTACATGCAGCAGCTTCATGTGTGCAGATGTGGGTTTATAATCGGGAAAACCTAGATGAGTTTTTCGCTGAGGGCAAATGGCTGATTCTAAGCCTAAATCGACTGTTAGCCCCCTTCGGGCGATCGCATCCGGTTCCTGCTCCCTATATGGAAACCGTTGCCCAGCAACTCGTTAAGCTGTATGAACAGAAACAAATGTTCTCTATTGTTCCTTTCCAACTAGCAACTCTCTAAACAGAGGAGACTCCAACCCATGCAAGTTCAAAATTCTACGTCCGAACAAACTCAAACTGAACAATCACCTGTTGAAGTGCTGCAAACTTGGCTGGTTAACCAGTTAGCTGAAGTATTGTCTAAAAAACCAGACGAAATTGATGTTAGCGAATCTCTAACTCGCTATGGTTTAGATTCCATTGATGCGGTAACCTTAGTGGGAGACTTAGAAGATTGGCTAGATCTAGATGATGTAGAATTACCCTCTACTCTATTTTGGGATCACCCCACCATTGAAAATGCAGCCCAATATTTAGTATCTGAATTTGATATTTCTGACTTGGATAGTTCAGAGGGAGAAGAAGCCAAGGCGGCACCAGCAGAAAAAACGAAGAAATCAGGCTGGGGTGGATTCTTTAAAGGTAAGTAAACTGAACCCTTATTTTTCCCCTGACAGCTATACTTTTGAAGTTAAGGAGGGGTTCTTCTCTCCTTAGCTGTTGAAGATCAAGTCTCACCCCACCGATCACAGCGTTAAGAGAGGAAGCCACTCATTGAACTTCTCCGATTTTTCTTTCTGGTGGATTCTGTTTTTATTTTCAGTTCCATTTTTTACAATTAGGCTCATTGGCAAAAGTTTTAACTTGTGGCCAAGGTATTTGGATACCTTGGGCTTAATGTTTCTGTCCCTAATTTTATTCTTAAATGCTAGCTTCTCCAGCTTCATTATCTTCATCTTTCAGGTTATCTTTAATTACCTGATGGTGAAGTTTATGTTGCAGTATAAAGGTTGGAAAGCCTATCTAGTGGCGGCAACCTTAATTATTTTTGATGTCAGTGTTTTAGCTTACTTCAAATACTTAACTTTCTTGGTTGAAGATGTGATCGGTTTAGGGTTTACGATCCCTTCTAACTGGAAACAAACGTTTCCGCTACCGGTATTCCAGCAAATTCCACCAGGCATCTCCTTCTATACGTTTCAAATGGTGGCTTTCGTTGTTGATTCCTATGTCTCTAAGCGGAAAAAGCCGATTAATTTTGTCGATTATGTAAACTTTATTGCCTTTTTCCCCCAAATTGTTGCGGGTCCAATTGAACGGCGTAGTCAACTTTTACCCCAGCTCCAAGGCTTTCAGTTTAAGTTTACTGTGGAAAACTTAGAATATGGGTTGCGCTGGTTATCCTTAGGGATGTTCATGAAATTTGTCCTTGCCGATAACATTGCCCCTTATATTGAGTTACAAGAAACCAGTAATGCTTGGTTTATTTGGTTCCATGCCTTTCTCTTTACCCTCAGAATTTACTTTGACTTTGGGGGCTATAGTTTTATGGCGGTGGGCATTGCAAAGTTTTTTGGAGTCAAGCTAGAGCTTAATTTTTTAGCCCCCTATACCTCTGTTAGTATTCAGGAATTTTGGCGGCGCTGGCATATTACCCTAAGTAACTGGTTCCGAGATTATGTGTTCATCCCTTTGATGGGCCGAAACAAAAAATGGGCCCCCTTTTACTTATTTGTTACGTTTACATTGTCCGGTTTTTGGCATGGAGCCGCCTGGAATTTTATCCTCTGGGGCGCTTATCATGGAGGACTCCTTCTGGTTTTACGATACGCCGGTCGTCCCTTCCAAAAGCTGATAGGACAGTGGACTTCTAAAACTGAGTTTATCTCTTGGGGATTAACGTTTGTCTCTGTAACGTTGGGTTGTCTATTCTTCATGGATACTAATATCGGTCGATTAGTCCTGAAGTTAAAATCCTTAATTAATCCGTTGGCTTATTCTTTTGGTAATTTTACATCCGTTTTTAGGGATTATAATACCAATCAAATGAGTGCTTTAATGGTCACCCTGGCTTTAGCTTTAGGAGTTCTCTTTCTTGAACATTTGGCCGTTTGGCAAAAACGAGCAGAATATGATATCTTGGTGTCCCCTTGGGTTTCCAGAGGATTATTAGGATTGGCTATTTTGCTTGGGGCAAATACTCCTTCAGAGTTTATCTATTTTGATTTCTAAACTAGATTGAGAAACCTATGCAGACAGCACTAAGATTAGGCAGTTGGGTATTAATTGCGGGAATAGCATGGGGTATCGGCTATTACCATAATGCTCGCTATGGGGGGAATTTGAGTTGGTTACGGAGGTTATATGAATCGAAGATGGCGATCGCCTCTGAACCCATAGAAGCCCCCCGCAGACTCCTGATTATGGGAGGATCGGGTGCTCATTTCACCATTGATTCCGTCCTCTTGCAGGAGCAACTCGGTATCCCGGTCTTAAATCTCGGATTAGACGGTCCAGTGGGATTAAATGTCATTTTACCCAGTATTCTCCAGCATGTTCAGCCTGGAGATGTGGTATTGTTGATTCCAGAATACAATTTCGTTTTGTGGGATGACGATGGAATTAGCGATCGCTCCGCTGCTCTAGCCATTGCCACCGGACAACCCACAGTTGGCAATATTCCTGCCAAAGAACTTGCTCAAGAAGGCTTCTTATTAGGCGTTCTCACCCTTCGGGGAGCCGTTGAATCCACATGGGACTTAATTGAAGAAGGAAAATTAACCGGTTACTATTCAGATGTCACCGCCCAAGGAGACCCCATTGCTTATCAAGAGCGTACTGGAAAGTGGTGGCAAATGGTCGTTAACAAACCCCCTTCCAAACATGCAATTAAGCGGATTAGTCAGTTTAAAACTGAAGTGGAAGCCAAAGGCGGTACACTCATCCTATCGTTGCCTTGGATTTATGGCGATAGAAACGACAAAACCATCAAAAATGTACAAATCACCATCGAAAAACTCGAAAAAATAGCTCCCTTAATTTACGATCCAGATACCTTAAATGTTCAAAGTAATGTTAGCTGGTTTGCCGATACCCATTACCATTTAAATCCTGAAGGGAGGAAAGTTAGAGGTGAGCAGCTTGTCAAAGAATTGAAACCCATTCTAGATTCTTTACCCGAACCCAATCCCACCTCTGGCCAAAACTGATCATGCATACTCCTATTGATCTTTCCTCCCCTCATACAAGCATTCAATCCCCTTTCAAGGTCTGTATTCTTGGGGGAGGATTTGGAGGACTCTATGCGGCCTTATATCTCCAGCGCTTTTCTGAACTACAAGTCACCCTCATCGATCAAAACGATCATATTTTATTTACCCCTTTACTCTATGAATTAATTACCAATGAACTTCAAATTTGGGAAATTGCCCCCCCCTTCTCGAAGTTAATTCGCCAGAAAAAAATCAAATTCTATCAAGATCATATCCTAGGAACTGATTTAAAAAAACAGCAAGTTTACCTACAAGACAGGGGAGAACTTCAGTATGATTATTTGATTATTGCAGTAGGAGTAAAGAGTCTGATCGATAATGTCCCTGGAGTCAAAGAACATGCTGTCAGTTTTCGGACTCTAAAGGATACTGAATTTTTAAAAAAGAAATTACAGGATTTTCGGAGTCTAAGCAAAGCTCCTGTCCAAATAGCCATTGTCGGAGGGGGGCCTTCTGGAGTCGAATTAGCCACGAAAATTGCAGACTATTTAGGACAGAAAGCAGAAGTCCGTTTAATTACGAGGGGAGATAGAATTCTGCGATCTTTTACCAAAGCAACTCGCCTCACCGCTGAAAAAGCACTGGAAGAAAGAAACGTAAGGATTAGTTTCCTAACCCAAGTTAACTTAGTCCAAGCCAATCGGTTAATCGTCGAACAAGCCAATGAAACCATAACATTGCCGACTGACTTAGTGATTTGGACAACAGGGACTAAAGCGCGATCGTGGGTTTTAGATCTAGACTGTGAACATAATCGTTATGGACAATTATTAGTCGAACCTACCCTTCAGTTAAAAGGATATCCAGAAGTATTTGCCTTGGGCGATATTGCCGATATCCCCAGTAACTCAGAAATTCCCCGGACAGCTCAAGCTGCATATCAACAAGCACCAGTTGCAGCCAAAAATCTCCGGTCTAGAGTCCACCAAAAACGACTCAAAAAGTTTCGGTATCTTCATTTAGGCGAAATGATAACCGTAGGAGTGAATGACGCAGCAGTATCTAGCTTTGGTCTACATTTTCATGGATCGCTTGCTTTTTTATTTAGAAATCTGGTTTATTTAATTAGGATGCCCACGATCTCTCATCGCCTACAAGTTTTCCTCAGTTGGTTACAAGGATGGTGGATGGGATGGGTAAATTGGATTTTTAAAACTCGAAAACGTAAAGCTAAAAACTATCCCACAGGTATTCAATAGAACTTTAAAATAGAGGGTCATACAATGGTGAGTGAAAGCAAGTCAGTCTTATCTCCCTGGCGCAATAAACTAGAACAGATATTTGGGTTAGACTTGCGCTCTTTTGCCTTATTCCGAATCGGTTTATCCCTCGTCTTAATCGCCGATTTATTGATCCGCTCTAGAGATATCCGAGACCTATACTCTAATGAAGGTGTTTTACCCACACCTGTCTTATTTGAACTTCTCAAACCTGGGTATTGGTCAATTCATGCTCTCAGCGGTCAAACCATTGTTCAAGCCCTATTATTTTCCTTTGCTTTACTCATGGCATTAGGAATGCTGGTTGGGTACAGAACTCGATTAGCCACCATTGCATCTTGGGCCTTATTAATTTCTCTTCATAATCGCCATCCATTTGTTATTTTTGCTGCTGATGATGTAATTAGGGCACTAATGTTTTGGGCCATGTTTTTACCTTTAGGAGCCACCTATTCCATCGATAGTGCGCTCAACTCTTCACGTGAAAAACTTCCCAAACGAATTTTAACTGGGGCAACCTTAGCCTTACATTTTCAGCAATGCTATATCTATATGTTTTCTGCTGCCTTCAAAGTCAGTAGTTCAATTTGGTTCCCTGACGGCGATGCAGTTTATTACGCTTTTAGTTTTGATCAATATGCTACTCCAGTCGCTGAATGGGGTTTGAATTTCCCCCCGCTCATGACTCTGGCAACTCATTCCACATTAGTGATTGAATGGTTAGGCCCTTTATTGCTATTTGTCCCCTTTCGGACTCCTATCGTTAGAACGCTCACAGTTATAACGTTTATTCTTCTCCATATTAGCTTTGGCTTAGGATTTGAAATTGGAATTTTTCCATTTCTTAGCAGTGCAAGCTGGTTGGTTTTTCTTCCGAGTGAATTTTGGGATTATCTCGAAAAGCGTGTAGCCACTCCACAACGCATGGGATTAAAAATTTACTATGACGCAGAGTGTGGTTTTTGCAAAAAAGTAGTTTATCTACTACGAACGTTCTTAGTTCTACCCGGTACTACTCCCCTCACCTGCGCTCAAAATGAACCCTCAATTTACGCTGATATGGAAGCCTACAATTCTTGGGTAGTGGTGGATTGGCAAGAGAAGCGCCGTTTTAAGTGGGACGCGATCGCCTATGTAGTTAGTTTATCTCCCATCTTCAAGCCTTTTGCCAGAGTTTTACGTTGGCAACCCTTAATGAATTTGGGTAATAAATTCTATGAGACTATTGCCAATAACCGTAAATTTGCCGGTAAGTTTACCGCTCCCTTTAAATTCCGTCCATTAGTTGTTCGACCATCTTCTTTCTTAAGTGTAGTGGCGATCTTGCTATTTACTTATGCCACCTTTTGGAACATTAAAAAATTAGCCAACAGAACCCTAAGTCGAGACCATAACATCAATCGAATTCTATCCAAAAGAACTTTTCAGAGAATAGAAGGATTTGGCGGTTTAACTCGCTTAGATCAAGGATGGAGTATTTTTGCCCCCTCTCCTCCTAAAGATGATGGCTGGCACATCATTCAAGGCCAACTGAAAGATGGCACATTCGTAGATCTTCTCAACCGAACAACAGGAGAAGTAAGTTGGGAAAAACCCACTCTCAAACAACGGAATCGCTGGTATCCAAACATGCAGTGGCGAACCTATTATATCAACCTGAATCGATCGATTGGTAAACGTCTTTATCCTTATTTCGCTGACTACTTATGCCGAACTTGGAATCAAAATCATACCGGTGAACAACAAATGGATCAAATCACAGTCTATTTTATGGATGAGCGCACTGTCCCACCAGGGGAAGACCAAACTGTTGAACAAACAACCCATTGGGATCAATCTTGTTCTAATGAGTAACCAAAGTTAACTCAGTTTTGATAGTTCTCTTTTCTCAAAAACAAAAATGCTGTTCAACTCTTACATTTTTATTTTTGTATTTTTACCGATAACCTTAACGGTATTTTTGACTTTAAATCAATTCAAATTGATCAAAGCATCTCAAGTTTGGTTAACTGCGGCTTCCTTTGCATTTTATGCCTATTGGAATATTGCTTACTTGCCCCTCCTGTTCATATCCGTTATTTTTAACTATCAAATGGGAAAGAGCATTGCCTATGCTCAACCCAAAAGTCAATCTGCTAAAACCTTACTCTGGATCGGGATTACTCTCAATTTAGTCACGATTGGTTACTACAAGTATGCGAACTTCTTCATCACTTCTGCCAACCAAGTTATTCAGGCTAACTTCTCTATTCCTACAATTATTTTACCCTTAGCAATCTCTTTTTATACCTTTACCCAAATTGCTTATCTGGTCGATGCCTATCGAGGAGAAACGAAAGACCTCAACTATGATATTTTAACCTATAGCTTATTTGTCGTCTTCTTTCCTCAATTGATTGCTGGCCCTATTCTTCGTCATGATGAATTGATCCCGCAATTACGGAACTTTAGGAAGTATATTTTTTCCCATGAGAATTTTAGCCGAGGTCTAGTATTATTTAGCCTGGGATTATGTAAGAAGGTTTTAATCGCGGATAATCTTTCCCCTTGGGTCGCTACCGTATTCGATCACCCCAATGAAATTACTTTCATTGAATCCTGGGTTGGTGTACTCAGTTATACCTATCAACTGTACTTTGACTTCTCTGGCTACTCTGATATGGCGATCGGTTTAGGATTATTGTTTAATATTAACTTACCCATTAACTTTAATTCCCCTTACAAAGCCACGTCCATTAGTGATTTTTGGCGACGTTGGCACATTACTTTATCTAACTTCCTGCGGGATTATCTCTATATTCCTCTAGGAGGTAGTCGTCAAGGGGAAGTTCAGCGTTATACTAATCTAATGATGACCATGTTGCTTGGGGGATTATGGCATGGTGCAGGTTGGACTTATGTGATCTGGGGAGGACTGCACGGTTTCTATCTTTGTGTTAATCATGGTTGGCGTAAGTTAAATATTTCTCTACCTAAGCTTCTATCGTGGTTAATTACGTTTTTGTCTGTTATTGGAGCCTGGGTTTTATTTAGAGCCGATACCCTATCGAACGGGCTGAAAATTTTACAAGTTATGATGGCTGGAAATGGATTGGTTTTACCTGGAGAGCCAACCGGAAGACTGGCTATATTAACTCAATTTGGAATTCAAGTTCAATCCTGGCGATCATTGAATTACTTGCCAGAGTTTTGGGATAGCGATCGCTTACCATTTGTGATTCTAGTCCTCTTAACCATTGCTGTCAAATATATGCCAAATACCCAAGAACTGATGCACAAATTCAAACCTGATTTTATCTGGTCTTGTTGCCTGGGTTTATTAACCGGAATCTGCTTATTATCTATGAATCGTGTATCAGAATTTTTGTATTTTCAGTTCTAACTTATTCCCTATGAATCAAAAATGATCTATAAAAGTAATCTGCCTTTTAAAAGAAAAAACAAAAAGTACATATTTTTTAATATTTTATTCTTTTCATTTATGGCCCTACCGTTAATTGTCGTGGGGAGCTTCAATATGATAATTGATCCATACGGAGTATATGATGAAAAATTTGTGGTTTATGGATTAAATCATCATAAACCCAACAAGGAAAATAATGATAGGCTCTATAAAGCCATAGAGATTATTCATCTTAAACCCAATACTATTTTACTTGGCTCATCCAGAATGAAAAGAGCTTTAGATCCCAATCATCCATCCCTACAAACTTTTGCCCCTGTTTATAACCTAGGTCTTAATGGTGCAAATATTTATGAACTGAGGAGATATGTTGAGCACACACTCGTGAATAATCCAAATTTACAGAGAGTGATTTTAGGGTTGGATTTCTTTATGTTTAATGCAAATTTAGACAATCAGCCCAGTTTTACTGAGTCTCGTTTAGAAAAAAAACATATTGTTTTTGAAGATTTTCTCAATACTCTGTTATCTTTAGATACCCTGGAAGCGAGCCAAGAAACTATTGAAGCAAGTGTAGAAGGATCGGAGAATGAAGAAGCATTATCACAACAGGGGTTCTTGCCTTACTTCAAGAAAGAGGACGGTAATACAACCATTCGATTTGAGGGATCTACAAAACTTTATTTTAAGTTACATCATGATTATAAACTATCAGAAGAATATATTCACGAGTTTCAAAAAATTGTTGATCTGTGTCAAAAACATAATGTAGAATTGATTATTTATTTTTCTCCTGCTCATGCGATTCGACTAGAATCAATTTATGCCAGTGGGAAATGGAGTGTTTTGGAAGATTGGAAAAGACGAATGGTTTCGATCGCGCCTGTTTGGGATTTTTTCAATTATAATAGTATTACGACTGAACCCCTATCTGAAACTATGAATAATTATGTTGATGACTCTCATTATATAAAGCCGATTGGGGACTTGGTTGTGAATCGTGTTTTAGGTAATGAAGAGAAAAAAGAGTTTGATGATTTTGGGCTTCTTTTAACTCCTAAAAATATAGATAATGTTCTGGATAAAGATCGTATCAATAGAGAAATTTGGGCAAAAAATAATCGTCAAGCAGTAGACTTTGTGAACTCAATAAAATTAGATGTCCTGGCGAGTCTTGAAAGCCAAAATAGATAGCCGATCTTTATTAGGTTGAATGAAAGGTATTTTTCTGATTATTTTTGTTATTAGTATTATTGTGACTCTAGCAGGGGTTTACGGGTTGGCGGGAGTTGATTCTTCAAAACTGGAGCTTTGGCTAGAATCTACAGGATTTTGGACTCCACTCTTTTTTATGATGATTTATATCATCTCAACCTTGCTAATTTTGCCAACTACACCTCTAAATTTGATGGGGGGAGTAATATTTGGGCCTTGGTTGGGATTATTTTGGACGAGTTTAGCGTCCATTATTTCTGCCTTAATTGGCTTTGGATTTACTCGAATAAAGGGGCAAAAAATGGTGTCTGATAAGCTTAAAGGTTATTGGAAAGCTATGGATGCGGAAATTTATCAAGGAGGTGTATTCTATATTTTTGCTATTCGCCTGCTGCCGGTTATTCCTTACGGAATCGTTAATTTTGCGGCGGGTTTAACATCAGTCAGTTTTAAAGATTATCTGTTAGGCACAGCGATCGGAACGATATTGGGTCTGTTTCCTTTTATTCTATTGGGAAGTGAAGGTGTTAAGGCAATTCAAACTGGAGAAATTTTGCCTTTATTGGCAGCATTTGCTCTTTCTGGCCTATTAATTGGTATGGCGACATGGTATCGTCGTCGTCGGATGATTTCTAGAGAAATTATCGAGAAAATAAATCCTAAATAAACATAAACAGAGAGTGTGAACATGAAACGCAATATTCTTATATTATTTATTCTTGGATTAGTGAGTTTATCTATTATCCTATGGACACAGCGAGATCTGGATCAGTATCCATTAAATATTGATTCTGGTTATACTCAAGAAAATCTGGACTCTGTCTATTCTCTCTTTGATTTAGGGGTGGCTGATATTAATCAAGATACCTATTTAGATATCTATTCTGCCAATCATAACGCCCGGCAAATTTTCGATATTAATCAGCAAGGTCAAGGATTTGAAAATAAAATTTATGATTTAGGATTTCCTCAAAATTATGAAGTTACAGAGCAACCTGTTTCTGATCTGCTTTTGAATAGACCAGATCCTGGATTATACATTTATTGGCATAACTATCAATTAACGATCGCTGCCCAAAATCTCTCCAATCCAGAAGACTTTAGTGGATTAGTCATTGTCCCTCTATCAGCGACTCCCGTAACTTCGGGCGATCTATCCATTAAAATCAATGATACGAATGCTTTATCTGGGGGACTCGATAAAGTCAGGTTGGTGAACTTCCAGATCAAAGGCAATGGTCGTTTATCGATCGCCTTTCCCGCATCTTATCCTTTTTTCCCACCATTTTTCAAACTCAATTCTGAATCGGATTTAACCCAGGTTTATATCGATTCTAACTTTGGATCTCCCCCCTCCCATGATTTTTCCCTACCTCCGATTAATGCCTTACCTCATATGGATCGGCATGGTATGGCTTGGAATGATTATGACAATGACGGAAATTTAGATGTGGTGATTGTACGGGGTGGTATGGTTGGGAAGATGCCAGAACTTGCACCTAATGCTACTGATGAATTAATGTTGCAAACCCGATCTGGCTTTGAAGATATTGCTGAACAAGTTGGGTTAAAAAAACAAGGTTGTGCAGCACGACAAGTGGCTTGGGTTGATTTTGACCAAGATAATCTGCTGGATCTTTATACTATGTGTGGACGGCATTGGCCGCCAAATTCTTTGCAAGCGAATCAACTCTATCGCCAAATCTCTGAAGGTCGTTTCATTGATCTGGCACAAGAGAAAAATTTAGCTATGTCTGATATGGGTTGGTTTGTATGGTTAGATGTGGATAACGATCGCGATATGGATCTGTTTTGGGCTGATGAAACCACGTTTTGGCTCTACAGAAACCAAGCGGGAAGCTTTGTCGCTGAAAAGCTAGGGGAACAGGAGCGTTCAGTTAATCAGCTCACGATCGCCGATTATGATAATGATGGAGACTTAGATTTATTTGCCGCCTCTAGAAGAGGAAGTGTATTATTTACAAATAATCAAGGTGAATATACGGCTACCGATCCTGAATCTATTGGACTTCCTTCTAGAGCCTTTGCTGCTAACTGGGTCGATTATGATAATGATGGGTTAACTGATTTATATACGTTGCGGTATGGAATGTATCGCCAACGTCCTAATCACACCTTTGAGAAAATTAATCTATTACAGGTTAATTCACCTAAGACATTTGGAGGATATGCTTATTGTACTTGGTTTGATGCCGATAATGATGGCGATCGCGACTTACTGATCGGTAAATCAGAAGAAATGTCTTGGTGGGAAAAACAACAAAAGAAAGCCGAGGATATTGCTGAATTAAGCAAATCTAGCAAGTCTAAAGTGTTGCTCTATCGGAATCCTGGAAATGAGAACCATTGGTTACAAATAGAATTGAAAGGGGCTGCGGGCAATACAGTCGCTATTGGTGGTAAAGTTAAAGTCATTACCGAAAATGGGACTCAATTCCAGCAAGTGGGTCAAGCAGATGGGGCTTGGCGATCTCAAGGTCACTACCGACTCTACTTTGGTTTAGGACAGCAAGATAAAGTTGAGTCCATTCAAGTCACTTGGCCCAATGGAAAAACTCAAGACATTCCCAACCCAGAAATTGATAAACTCTTAATTATCCAGCAAGTCTAAGCTCATGAGTCTAACCAAGCAATCTCTCGATGCAAAATCTCTTTAAGGTTGATAATATCAGACCGAAAGACTTCATTCAGAGATTGTCTTAACTCCATGGATAAGGGGGGAATAGGGGCACTATTCCATTGCTTCAAGTTTTTGATTAACTTCTGATATAAAGACCGTGGTAGCCATTTTTCTAGAAATGACTTTAAGGGATTAGAGGTATATAAAAACTGATGGACTAATTTATTTTTCGGCCAATATCCTTGATTTTTTCGTCCTTCAACATTTGGGACAAAAGTATCATCTACCCCTAGATAATGATACACTTCCTTCATTGTCCCTAGGGGATCTTGGCGAAAATCATCATATACAATAATTTTTAGTTGTTCTGGGGGAAAGTAATCTAAATATCGCTTAATTTGTTCTGAATACATCCCCACTTGAGTATAATGCCAATCCCAACCCCAACGATTATTGATTCTCTCTTGTTCTTGGTCTAAAGCATCTTCTAAGGATAAAGGTTCTAGTAAATGCCGGATATTCATCACATAATGGGAATACAACCGATCCACCGGATTTCGTAACATAACAATCATTTTTATATCCGGAAGATAGTTCTTAATCTTTTCCGGGGCTTGGGGAAAATAAAGATATCTGACTGAGGCTTCGCCAATGGCACTTTCTCCAGAGACCCTATCAAACAATTGTTGATAACTTTGCCAATCAGTAATCGTGTTTTGATATAATCTTTTACACAAAATTTCTGGAGGTTCTGGCCCGATAAATGGGGGTAACTTCATCCCTTCAAAGACAAAAAAGTTAGGTTCTTTAGGATTAGACATGAACACCTGGGGATGCTGTTTGAGGTAATTCCAGACAGAGCTAGTCCCGGATTTTGCTGCCCCTAGAAGGATAAAGTTGGGAAGAGTCATTGTATGTTAACCTCAACCAGAAGTATGGAATAAATGAGTATTAAACTAGAATACGATACGATAGCTCCGTCTAGCCAAGGCAATTGAACTCAAGGAGTCCAGAGTATCCTGTAATACAGATTAATCGTGCAAAAAGGCGATCGCCCAGATTGACCCTAGAAGGAATTGTAGCCGATTATTCACCCTTAAGCCAAGAGCCGGTGCGATCGGCGATCGCTATAGATTAAGCTACGATCAAGTAATTATTCCTCAAGCTGTTTATGATGAAATGGCTGCTTTCGGTTATACCGTTGCCAAAGTCAAAAATGTCTTGGTTCTTAGATTGAGTTTAACTTCGTTCAACCCAACCTACAGCTTGTCTTACTGAAGACCTTACCTCTGCTCTGCGTAGTTTGAAACTTCAATCAAATTACCATCTGGATCTCGAAAATAAAACGACATAATTGAACCGGTTGCCCCCGTTCGTTTTATTGGTCCCTCAATTACCTCAACCCCTTGGCTGATGACATGAGACATGGCTTCTTCTAAGTCTGTTTCGGTAATAAAGCATAAATCTTCAGAGCCTGGAGTGGGTAAGTTAGCTTTGGGTTCAAATTCTTTGTCAACTTCATGGAGATTGATTTTTTGATTTCCAAATTTTAAGGCGATTCTTCCTGCTCCAAACACCTCTTTCTCCATTCCTATGACTGATTCATAGAACTTTACAGTTATTTCTATATTCTGAACGGTTAGAACAATATGATCGATTCTGGAAATTTTCATAAGGCTTTCACTATTCACTCGTTCTCACTCAACTAACCGGATAAATCCTCTAAAGACAATGGTTGCCCCTGAGCGATCGCCAAACGCCCCCTACATCTAGAGTCATAAATCTTCGTTAACTGACTTGCCAACTACAGATAGTGTGGTTTACGATAAATACCCCTATCTCTAGTCAAGCCAACGCAACCGCCGTGAACCACCTACTTGAATGGGAAGCCAGTGGAGTCGATCGCCAGCTTACCAGCCTGAATGTCATCCCCCTCGAAGGACAAACCCCCTACGACTATCTCTTGTACGCAGACGACCTGCCCCGCCGTAAAGATGGCCGGTTGCGAGCTACCATTATGCAACGCTATCAACATCTTAAGCAAGGGGGATGGTGGTGTTCCGGTATTAACCCCCTGACTGGAGAAGATGAGGACTGGGGATGCTTCAAGCCGGCTCAACCGAGATATGCAGACGGCAAACCGATCAAATACGAACACCCCCCCAAAACTCCCACCCGACTCTTTGCCCTGCGAGTTACCCAGTCCATCTGGCAAACGATCGCTAACCGGGGAAACGTCCCCCTCACCCCCGAACAGATCCAGCCCGAACACTCCGATCGAGGGTTTTGGCAGTGGGTGAAAGACAACCCCAACCTTCCCTTGTGCATTACCGAAGGAGCCAAAAAAGCCGGCGCTCTGCTCACCGCAGGCTATGGAGCGATCGCCCTTCCCGGTATCCATAGTGGCTATCGTATCCCCAAAAATAACCAAGGTCGGCGCATCGGTCATCCCCATCTTATCCCTGAACTGCAACCCTTTATCGCTGCCAACCGACCCATATATATGGTCTTCGACCAAGACACCAAACCCCAAACCCTACGCGCCGTTCAAACCGCCATTCGCCGCATGGGGTATCTCCTGCAACAAGCCGGATGTCAAGTCAAGATCGTCACCTGGAACCCAGAATGGGGAAAAGGAGTAGACGATCTGATCGCCAGCCAAAGTTCAGCCCGCTTTCACCAAGCCTACAGCCAAGCCATCCCCTTTGAGCGCTGGAAAGCCACCATCACCCAACAGCTCACCTATCCCCGCACCCTCACCCTCAATGACCGCTATTTTCCGGCAACTCTTCCCCTACCGGAAAGCGCCCAACTGGTAGCGATCAAATCTGCGAAAGGAACCGGGAAAACCCAACTACTCGAAACCATTGTTAATCAAGCCAAACGCGCAGGACAACCCGTCCTTGTCATCAGTCATCGGGTGCAACTGGTAGAATCTTTAGCGACTCGGTTTGGCCTTCCAACGCTCGCGGGTGAAGCCTCTCCAGATCCGGGGGTGGTGCTGTGCATTGACTCGCTGCATCCCAACTCCCGCGCCCAGTTTAATCCCCAAGAGTGGCAAAATGCCCTGGTGGTGATTGATGAAATCGAGCAAGTACTGTGGCATGGTTTAAATTCCAGCACCTGTCGTCGTCACCGGGTGGCTATTCTCAATACCTTGAAAACCTTAATCCAAAACGTTTTAGGGGGCAGCGGTCAAGTTTGGGTAGCCGATGCAGACTTAAGTGATATTGCCCTAGATTATTTGATTGCCCTCTCTGGAATTGACCCGGATGTAGCGGTGGTAGAAAATACCTGGAAACCGAGCGCCCAAGAGGCTTGGCGGGTATATAGCTATGAGGATAAAACCCCAGAGCGCCTAGTCCAAGATTTAGCCCATCATATTGCGGCTGGGGGACGACCAATGATCTGTTTATCGGCTCAGAAGCGGGGCAGTAAGTGGGGAACCATTACCCTAGAGAGCTATCTACAGCAGCGATTTCCTGAGCATCGGTTTTTGCGCATTGATTCGGAAACGTTGTCCGATCCAACTCATCCCGCTTATGGTTGTATGGATCGCGGCCAGAGTTTAGATGAATTGTTGAGTCAGTATGATGGCGTTTTGGCTTCTCCAGCCATTGAAACCGGCGTGAGTATCGATCTTCGGGGTCATTTTACCTCGGTGTGGGCGATCGCCCAAGGCATCCAAGCCGAGAACTCTGTCCGCCAAGCTCTGTCACGAGTCAGGGAAACTGTGCCTCGATATCTCTGGGTGGCTCCCTATGGCTTTAACCGGGTGGGAAATGGATCTACCTCTCTTGCCAGTTTACTCAGTTGCGAACATCGGTTAACTCAGATGAATATTCGCCTGTTGCAACAGTCCGATTTTACCCAGTTGGATGGTTTAGACTTAGGATTTCAAGCAGAGTCCCTCATGACTTGGGCCAAATTGGCAGTACGGTTTAATGGGGGAATGGCGCGGTATCGCGAAGCGGCGATCGGCGGATTAATGGCTGAAGGTCATGTTTGTCAACCCGCAGTAGAGCAGACGCAAGCGCCAGAAGAGGAGAGTGAACCGAGCTTAAAGACGATGATCGATCGCGTGTTGGCGCAAAATTATCAGGCAGAATGTGAAGCTATTGCCCATTCCACGGTTCAACTGACTTCCGTGATTTCCCCGAAAGAGTTTTGCCATCGCAGTAGTCAAACCCCCGATCAACGACACCGATCGCGCCATCAAGAATTGTGGCAAAAGTATGGCATTCGCGTGACTCCGGAGTTAGTCAGTTTAGACGATCGCGGCTGGTACGAGCAATTGCAGTATCATTATTTTCTCACCGTCGGTCGCCCCTATTTAGCCGATCGCGATACGGCTATGGCGCGGGAATTACTATCACGGAGATCTGGTGGTCTCTTTTTACCCGATTTCAACGGCTCTCAACTGGGGGCAAAGATTGGCGCGATGGAACTCTTAGGCATTCCCGGTTTAATTGCCGATGCAGAGCGCGTATTTATGAATACCGATATCGATTTGCAGCAGTTACAGCACATTGCTCTCTCGAACCGTCAGGAAGTGCGATCGCTATTCGGTATCGGACTCGCGAAAAATGCCTCTGGAATTATGATCGTGCGTCGTTTCATTAATCTCTTGGGATATAGTCTAGAATATCAACGTTGCACCAGCCTCAAGGGTTCGCGCAAACGCCTACGGATCTATAGCTTAGTTTCTCCCGACGATCCCAGAGAACAAGTATTTCAGCAATGGTTAGAGCGCGATCGCACGGATCGCCAAACCTATCCGCGTATCCCGTTGACACTTCCCGATCTAACTCAGGTAGAGGAGTCGGAGAGCGATCGCTACCAACAACTGAGTCTATTTAAGGAATAATTTAGGGCATCTTTATTCATTGCTTTTCGAGGTACATTTCCATCCTCCTTCAAAAAGGTAGGACTGTGGGATTCTCCCCAAAAAAAGCATGGGGAGATGAGAGAATCTTTTCCGACTGTACCTCATTACCTCGCAAAGCGCTGTGATTTTTGAAAGATACCAGCCATACCTCTATTTCTAGGATTCTGCTGAACAATGGCATTCTTTAACAGCGATCGGGTGGCAATTAGATAGATGAGGCTTCTACTAATATAAAATCTTCGGCATCTTCCATCTCTAAACCCGTACCATAAAATTTATCGTCCTCCAAATATTTGTATCCAGTTGTTGCTCTTTCTTCATCAATTCCCAAAAAAACTACGAATTCCGCAACAGCATCCATGCCATAGTACTGTATTTTTTCAGTGTCATAGGGATCTCTTTCACTTTCTTTACAACTATCAAAAAAATGCAAAAGATCCTGTAGATTTTTTCCTTCTACGCAATAGTTCAATATTTTTTGAGGATTTCCTTGGAACTGTTTCCTGATTCTATCATTAACATATTCATAACCAAAAGTAAATGAATCAGGATCGTCATAGAATTCATCAATTAACTCTCCAGAGTCGTACAGTAAGTAAATAAAGTGAACTCCACTGAATACAATGAATACAAATACAGTTGATGACAGTATCTCTGATACTTTTTGTGCAAAAGCACTTATCTCATGATAGATAAATTTCTCGGATGTCCGATCGTATATGGAGAACCATCCATTCTTTTCAGGCGTTATGTAAGCTTGACTTTTGGTAATGGTTTTTACTGCTTCACATATATCAGATATAGAGAGAGCAGATATAGAACGACTCTTAACCTGATAATTCACGAATTTTTCGCCCATTTACAGTTTCTCCATCTATTCGTAACATTCACAATTTCTAAAACTTTATTAAAAATTCCATGGCTCGAATAAGTCTGATACTGCCATCGAAAACCCCGCTATCACATCTTCTCCATCAAGTGTATCTCCCACCCGCAAGAGACGATCCGGCTCAGAAGAGTGATAAACCAAGATATACCGTTCATCGGGATGAATCATCCACAACAGGCGCGTCTGATTCTGGAAATACTCTACGATCTTGGTATGCATTTCCTCTACTGTATTTCCTGGGGACAAAATTTCCACCACTAAATCTGGCGATCCCTGAAAAAATCCCCGGGGCGGACGGCTTAATCCCTTCAATCTGTCACGACTGATAAAAGAAATATCGGGCGATCGCCGATTACCCTCTTTTAACGTAAACGCTGTACTCGAATCACACACCGCCCCTAACTTATTTTGGCGCACAAAAGCCATCAATTCGGCTACCAAAAGACAGGCCACATAGCCATGCTCCATTCCCGAATTTCCCATATCGACTAACTCCCCATCCACCAACTCGTAACGATGCCCATCACTGGATAGCGCCATAAACTCATCATCTGTCCAGACTTTAGCAACAGTAGCAACTGTCATACTCAGTCCTCTTAAAATAATTGTTAATTGTTTCGGCTGTCGCCGACATGAAAATTGTTAATTATTAATTGATATTACAGCGCATCCAAAAGTGCTTGACGCATCACCCCAACGGGAGTGGGTTCATCAAGCCACAATTGTAGAGCGGCTGCTCCTTGCTGAACGAGCATTTCTGTACCATCAATCGTGAGCAGATCGATCTCCCGTCCCAATTGTAAAAAACGAGTCGGACGAGGATTATAAATCAAATCATATAATATGGCTCCTTGAGGCAAACGAGCCAAGAGTTCCCCATCTACCGGAGTCTCATTGACATTGGGAGACATACCGATGGGTGTAGTATTGACCAACACTGTGGTTTCAGATAACAAATCCGGTAACTCATGCCATTCATGAATCATTACAGGATTGGACCAACTCTGTTGAAAGGCTTGCAAACGCTCAAGATTACGCCCCACCACATGCAAGCGCTCAACCCCTAACTCCAAACAACCGGCAACCACTGCTCGGGCCGATCCGCCATTGCCTAAAATCACCACTTGTGCATTGGACCACTTCTGATGCTCCTCTTTCAAAGGAGCAATAAATCCCAAAACATCTGTATTGGTTCCTTCCCATCCCCGTTCCGTTCGCCAAACCGTATTCACTGCACCCACGGCTTGGGCAACTGGGGAAATTTGGGATAAGTAGGGCATAATTGCTCTCTTGTGGGGAATAGTGATATTAAACCCAACCACCCCAACCGCTTGAAATCCCTCTAGGACAACCTCCAATTGGTCTTGGGTAACCGGAAAGGGGACATAGACATAATCAGCACCTAGATGGGAAAGGGCAGCATTTTGCATCACCGGCGATCGCGAATGCTTAATCGGATCGCCAATAATACCCAGTAAACGGGTGGTTCCTTGAATCTCTTGCATGGGTTTAATCTCTCGCCAAAAGAAGGCCTTGTACAATCAGGGTATCATTGAGATTGATTGCATAGCTAAATCCATTCAGATCGGGTTGCACGATATGATCGCCAACGAGAGCTACTCCCTGACTCCTTCTTCAAAATACGCTACTGGCCTGGATTTGGCCAGGGGAATGAAAGCCAAAACCCGAAATTATCGTACTCTGATTTCGACGATATTTTTCTGGACGGCTGCCCACCCCCTGCTGACAATAGCCGTTTGCCAGGCGATCGCAGATTCTGAGGATGCACCCATCGTGGGTCGCGAAGAAGAATGGATTTCTAAGTTAGTGCAAAGGGAATTAATTCAGAATTGGGAAAACAATGAAGAATTAAAACATTTACGCAGTATTCGCGATCGCCTCTTACAACCCCAACCGGCAACCTTGAACTTGCTTCGACTGTATGAACAAGTATTGGCAGACCAAGGGATACCGGCTAATGAGAGTCCGGAACAGCGCGAGTTACGGACTATGGGATTAGCGATGCGCGAACAAGGGCGTTTATTAATCCATAACCGTATCTATGCCGGAATTTTTAATGCTCAGTGGGTCGAGAAGGCGATCGAAACCATTGAAACCGAGTTAGAAGTCGATGAAACCGAATTCCTGAAAACCTTTACCCAACTGGAGCGGAAATTACTGGTTTCTCAAGTAGATTTCCTTTCAGAAGGACAAACCCCCGAAGAAGGCCATCAATCGGCCCAAGCCCTATATGAGGTGCTGCGAGATGTGACTTCTACTGTGGGGCAGTTGCTCCGGGCCGAGCGGACTACCATCTTTTTGCTTAATGATGAGAAAACAGAGTTATGGTCTTTGGTAGCTCAAAATGAACAGGGTGAATTCCTCGATATTCATGTCCGAGTTGGCGAAGGCATTGCTGGAGGAGTTGCCCAACTCAAGCGGGTAATTAATATTCCCAACAATGTGTATGACGATCCGAGATGTAAGTTGGTGAAAGAATACGATCAAAAGTATAATTATCGCACTCGCAATATTTTAGCTTTTCCAATTTTAGATGAGCAAAAGAATGTGGTAGCGGTGATTCAACTGCTCAATAAAATTGCACCCAAAACTCCCAATAGTCCCTCGCGTCCAGTGCAAGGGTTTACCCGCAAAGATTTAGAGCGCTTAGTTAAATGTGTGCTTCCCATTCGTCAGATTCTGCAAGCGTGTCAATCATCCTATAAAGCGACTAAAAAGTTACGGGCAACGGCGGCACTTACGGAAGCAACGCGATCGCTCGATCAGATTAACCTCGATACTCAAACCGTATTACATCGGGTGATGAATACGGCCAAAAAACTGATGAATGCTGACCGCTCCACCCTCTGGTTACATGACCCTCAAGCTGGGGATTTATGGACAGAGTTACCCGGAAAAGGGAGAATTCGATGTGCGATCGGAGTAGGATTTGTTGGTGAAGTTGCCCAAGCCCGGCACACCTTGAATATTCCCTTTGACCTCTACAATGACCCCAACGCTGAAAATGCAAAACGCACCGATTCTCAAACTCGCTATCGGACGTGTAGCTTACTCTGTATGCCCATCGAAAGTCCAGAAGGAGAATTACTCGGTATTACCCAATTAGTCAATAAGCGTAAGCCAGGCAATCATCCCGAATATAACAAAGAAGATTGGCCCGCAGTTCCTGATTATTTAAAAGCCAGTTTTGACCGCAACGATCAACAAACCATGCAGTTATTTAATGAACGGGTAGCGGTACTACTCCAGTTCATTAGAAGCCATGAAAACTTGAAGAAACAAGCGCAAATTGATCCCACTGAGGTAACCCAGCAAAGCTTAGTTTTATTGAGTCAAATGGAGTTGGATCGAGCATCTAACCAGGAAGCTGCTTACCATTCTTTAGCTCATTTTCTCCAACCTCTGCACACCTCTGTAGAACAGGCGATCGGAGTAGCCAAAGCCACATTATTTATTCTGGATTCTAGCCGGAATAACCTCTGGTCTGCCATTTTAGATGCCCAGAAAAAACCTAAATTGATTACTGTTTCGACAGAGCAAGGGTTAGCCAAAACCATCGTCAGTAGCCAAGACTTTAAAGGAACTAATAAACTGGGAAATTTAGCCGATCCCTTAGTCATTCAAGGAGCTGGTAAAATCGCTAATTATAGCCAGTTATTCTTATTTCCCCTAGTCAACGATCGGAAGGAAGTCGTCGGAGTCGTTCGCTTATTTAACAAACAGACCGAAGGTCGTCTCGATCCCAAAGGCTTTAACCGTACCGATGCCGATCGCCTGCAAGAGTATACCCAATTAATCTCCCCCATTCTCCAAGGCTTCCAATCCTTCTATACTGACATCCCCACCTTGAGAAAATCGGGTCTAACCGTTGATCCATTAACTCACGCAATTAATCTGATTAAAAGCAGTAGTAGTTCCGCAGAAGAGATTATTCGTAATGTAATGCAAGCCGCAAAAACCCTAACTGATGCTGACCGCTCTACCCTTTGGTTAATCGATCGAGTCAATAAACAGCTATGGACTAAATTACCTCAAAGCGATGGCTCCTTAATTGATATTCGCATTCCCATGGGAGAAGGGTTTGCTGGTCGTGTTGCCCTGACAGGACAACCCTTGAATATTCCCTTTGACTTATATGATTATCCGGGGTCGGAAATTGCTCAACAAACGGATAAAAAAACGGGCTATAGAACGTCTAGTTTGCTTTGTATGCCCGTGTTATCCAAGGATGGGGAACCCTTGGGAGTCACCCAGTTAGTGAATAAACGCAAATCCGGACAATTTCCAGCCTACGATCCTAGCACTTGGCCCCAAGCACCCGAGCAATTTAAGACCAGTTTTAGTGCGAAAGATCAAGAGGATATGGAAGTGCTAAATACCCAAGTAGGAGAAGTATTACCGGGAATTTTAGAGGATAGTTAAAGGTTGCGTCTACTCTAGCTGACTCGGTCTATCGAGAAGCTAACCACTGGGCATCTGGCTCTAAAATCCAAAGGGTAAATTGGGGAGAGTTGGGGATAATCAAGATTTTATCTCCCTTCTTAGCTAGACGCAGAGCTATTTCTGAGGCTTGATGAATATCAGGAAAGCTCTTAAAGAGACTGTAATATTGGTTCTCACATTCAATTGCTTCTAGGGAATCGTTTAAGTCAGGGACTTGAATATACCCAAGTTGATAATCTTCTGGAGAATTGAGAATTTTATAGGGTGGCTCTGGAGGCTTGGCAGGGGTTTGAGCGTTCTGTGCTTTTTGGGTAGAACGGGAAACGGGAGACCCTTGAGCTTCTTTGACCCAAAGGGCACTTCCTTTTGGAGTAGGAGTAATAATAACTTCATCTCCTCGCTTAGTGAGGCGTTCGGCGATGGTTTCGGCGCGTTCACTATCTTGAATAACTTGAAAGAGACTATAGTAGGTTTGGTTGACTCGAATGGCAGCAATGGGACGATCAAGATCGGGGACATTGATCTTACACGGTTTGTACTGACTGCGATCGCTGAGAATTTGATAAGAGACGACAGGAGAATTGGGCATTTTAATCAAAGGGAGCTAGATTCACGGTTTTACTCAATTGTAAGAGTGTTGGGTCGCCAATGTCTTAAGGAAAATTACAGATCTTGATGAACCATTAACCCAATTTCCACCGCTATCGTCCCTGCGGCTTCCTGTAAAGCCGTACTAAACTGAGGTTTGTTAAGAAGCCAGGGCTTGGCTGCTAAGGACACTCCCATCTTTAGGGGGGACAAATCGTTCGATGTTATTTCAACCAAATGAATCGTCGGGGCGGGAAGCCCGAAAGTTCAAAGGAATTGCCGTACTCCTTGAGTACCTGATTCAGTTCCTCGATTGTAAATTTGTATCCATCCTTGTTGGCCTTCTCGACAAATTCATCTTTACTCTGAGTTTTGTCGTATTCTTCCCGAATTTTAGGATCTTGTCCGCCCGCCTCGAGCAATTTTTCTACATTTTCTGTGGACATATAATATCGCTCCGAACCTATGTTTTAGGATTGGGTATGAGTTGATTATCCCAGCCTGGTTGGTCAGAAAGTGTTACAGCATTTACTAAAGTGCAAAAACTAATCTGTAGGCGCGATCGCCCCCAAATCTCTTAAGGAAATTTACAAATTTTCATGAATAATCAAGCGATTCCCATCCGGATCATAGGCATAAATTTCTCGGCCAGAGGTCTGTTCTTGTTAAAATACACAAAAAAATGCACTTGCGAGTTACCTGCAAAAGTGCATTTTTTTTCTCAAACTACTTTTCTACAAGCATTTTAGAAACTATGCTTTGACGACTTGAGTATCAAATGTGAAGGTAGGCAGGTTCTTGTAGTCAACGGTATATTTTGGGTAGAAATACACATTATTAGTGTAATTATCAGGCAGTGGAGGACCTTCAATAGCGCGGACGATTTTCATAGTAAATTGATACCGACGACTCCAGGAACCCGGAGAAATATTGCCCAAGTTAGTGAACTCAATAAAGTCTGCCCAATTAGTAGTGGAGGGAACGAGAATTTCAGTATCAACAATAGGCTCTGTTGGAGTTTCTCCTGTGGTGATTTGTACTGAATCCAATACAATGGGAATAGGCAGTAAATTTTTTAGCCAGAAGTAACTTGTGTATAAACACCCATTACTGTCAGCAATCAAGAGCTTGTTCGAGTACTGGTAGTAAATCTCAATGACCGGATCGCTGATAGTTTTAGATGACCAAGAAAAACTTCCATTGATTATAGAAGGCGTTGTACTCATTAGTGTTGACCTCGTTGTGTTTGTCGTTTGTTTGCAACTAAGGTGTAATCTACCCTAATTCAAACTTTTCCCTAGAATCATCAGGTGAATATTACCCACCGACTATATAACAATTCTAGCTTGACACTGGACTGTCCTCAATAGCCCGATTTTTCGATTCCATAATTAAGACCATTTCAGGAGGTGACTTCTGACTTCTTTGGGTGAAACATTTTCTCGCTCGCAGGCCAGGTCTTTTCACTCGATTAGAATTATATCGACTAAGGGCGATCGCCTCATTTACTTATCTCAATCCTCATCCTCATTATTGAAAGCTCACAAACTAGACTTAGATCTCAAACCAACCCACAAAAGTGTTACATCGTTTACTCAATGCTCCAAAAACCTAACCTAGCCTCTTACCTCTTGCCTTTTGACTTACCGATTTTCATGAATAATCAGTCGATTTCCATCGGGATCGTAGGCATAGATTTCTTGGCCGTGGGAAGCCTTTTGAACTGATCCAGGGGGAGGATAGCCTAGGCTACTCAGAAGGGCGATCGCCTCGTGAATGTCCTCGACTTCTAAACATAAACTCATGGATCCTGGGGTAGAAGAGTGAAATTCTTGGCGATCGCGGGGTCGAAATAATCCCAAGCGCAACCCCCCGATGATAAACTCCGCATACACCCCTGGAATTTCTCGCTGTGCTTGAGTGTTCAGCACACAACGATAAAAATCCCTTAAGGTTTCTACATTTTCCGTTGCGATCGTTACCCAGAGTTCTGACATCACCATTGCGCTACGAATAGACTCTTGCCTATTCCCTCTCTATTGCCTGACTTTTACACGAAGTCTAATCTAACCAGTTTTGCATATCTCGGCTATGATGACGAATATAGTCATCTAATGCCCGGTTATAATTTTCTCTTCTAGCTTGGGAAAAGCCAGATGGCTCATAAGGGTTTGGTGCAGAGGGTTTCGTCCTTGCCCAGGCGCGATCGCTCTGATGTACTGATGCCATCACTAAATTTCTTTGAGACTTCAACTGCTCATAGGCTTCATTGAGTTGTTTTATTTTTTCTTGGGCTTTGTGATAAAGGCGGGGATTATGAACAAAACGGTCGGGATGCCAGACCATCACTAAATCCTTGTAGTTTTGGTGAATTTCCTCCAAACTAGCGTTAGGAGCCACTTCTAAAATCTCATAACAGTGATGTAAGTGACGCATAACGACAACTCCTGTCGAGAAATAAACAATAGTGTGCAGCAAATTGGGTCAGTTCAGGGACTTTCCACACATCAGTTCAAAAAACCTTGCGTTTCCAGTTTTTATTTAAATTAACTTCACACAAGTATTAGTAACTTGGATTACCGAATGTAAGAATTACGTTACAAACTCAAAGGCTAAAAAAAGTTGAATCTCTCTAGGCAAAGTGATATTCTCTGCCAGAATAGACAGTTGGCGGTCGCGAAGCGACTGGGCAGGAGTATCGCCCTTAATCAACATAAAAGAAGGATCTGGAGCAACTATGAAGTTAGCATCTCGTGTAGCACAAGTAACCCCCTCATTAACCTTAGCGATCAGCGCTAAAGCCAAGAAAATGAAAGCTTCCGGGTTAGATGTGTGTAGCTTTAGTGCTGGAGAACCAGACTTTGATACCCCCGACCACATTAAAGCGGCTGCACAAAAAGCTCTTGATGAAGGGAAAACCAAATATGGCCCAGCATCAGGAGAACCCAAGCTGAAAGAGGCGATCGCCGAAAAGCTAAAGAAGGATAACAATCTCAACTACCAACCCGAAAATATCATTGTCACCAATGGGGGGAAACATTCTCTCTATAATCTGATGATGGCCTTGATTGAACCCGGAGATGAGGTGATTATTCCCATTCCCTATTGGGTGAGTTATCCAGAAATGGTCGCTTTAGCCGGAGGAAAATCGGTTTTAGTCACGACAGATGCAGCTACCGGCTACAAAATTACGCCAGAACAACTTCAAAACGCCATTACCCCCAATACCAAACTGTTTGTTCTCAACTCCCCCTCGAACCCTACAGGAATGGTTTACACTCCAGAAGAAATTAAGGCTTTAGCGGAAGTGGTGGTCAAAAATAATCTGTGGGTGGTCTCCGACGAGATTTATGAAAAAATTCTCTATGATGGAGCCGTTCATCTGAGTATTGGCGCTGCCAGTCCAGAAGCATTTGAGCGCAC
Organism: Roseofilum sp. Guam; assembly: GCF_017746735.1. Classification (NCBI taxonomy): domain Bacteria; kingdom Bacillati; phylum Cyanobacteriota; class Cyanophyceae; order Desertifilales; family Desertifilaceae; genus Roseofilum; species Roseofilum sp. Guam. The sequence continues at coordinate 64,297 of NZ_JAGHZN010000019.1, forward strand.
TATTATTAGTAATGGGTTTGCTAAAGCCTATGCCATGACGGGTTGGCGAGTTGGCTATTTGGCTGCCCCTGTGGAACTGATTAAGGCCTGCAATACCATTCAAGGTCATAGTACCTCAAACGTTTGTACCTTTGCCCAATATGGGGCGATCGCCGCTTTGGAATCTTCCCAAGACTGTGTAGAAAAAATGCGCCTTGCCTTTGATGAACGCCGAAAAGTCATTATTGAGCGCATTCAAGCCATTCCCAAGTTATCAGTACGTGAACCCAAAGGCGCGTTTTATGTCTATGTCAACATCGGCGAAGCGGGTCTTAAATCCACCGATTTCTGCACTCAGTTCCTAGATAACTATAATGTAGCGACCATTCCCGGTGTTGCCTTTGGTGCAGACGATCATATTCGCCTCTCCTATGCCACGGATATGACTTCCATCGAAAAAGGCATGGAGCGGTTAAGTAAATTTGTGCAAAGTCTGTAATTGGATTGATTCCTGAGAGTAGGGCTTTAGCGCTAAAGTGTTCAGAGCGCTAAAGCCCTACAACAAATCGCGCACCCCATACCTTACTTTAGATAAGACAGCCCATTACAGGACTAGAAATGGCCGGCATCCGGGTCATCTTGCAGTAACGTTTGAGTCGTTTTCAGGAGGCGATCGCGGGTTTCACGCATGTAGGGACCTTGTAATCTTTGAGACCCCCATTGCATTAAGATCAGGCCAAATAGCAAGTCCACCAGGGCCGTCAGAGCAATAGCACCCAACCAACCCAGTCCTAAATGCTGTAAAGTCACCACAACGGTCACTTGCAATAGGGCAATTCCAGTCATTAATAGGCCGGTTCCCACCAGCAAGATCAACAGTCCCTGAATTAACCGTTGCTGTTCTTGGGTCGCTTCCCGTACAGCTAGGTCTTGGTGCATGTCAACCAGCACTCGCAGCAAACGGACCCCACGAGTAAGGTAAACATGCAGACCATCTAAGAGTTCATGAACGGCCACGCCCACCCCCTGCGACCAGTAATCCCAGAATAAACCCAACACCCAACGCGGTTAATAAACTGGTTCCCACATGGTCTTTAGCCTTTTCACTCACCTTCGGGAGAACATCCTCTTCAAATTGAGCAACCAGTTTTTCGGTACGTTTTTCCAAGAGTTTCAGGGTTTGATCGACCTGGGATAAAACTGGAGATTTGGAGGGTTCTGAGGTGGAAGGGTTATCCTGTCCGTTAGCCGAGTCCGTTTGCCAAACCTGGTAAAGTTCCGCTAAATGGCGGCGAATTAAAGCTTTTGTCCGTTCTGTACGACTGGCAATATATTGGATCGTTGCCTCTAAATCTGTTTGGCTTTCGGATAATTGCTCAGAGTCTAAAACCGGCCATTCCTCGAGAATGAGGGGAGAGAGAGACTTGGAGACTTCAGAAAAGGTTTCAGAAGAGAGAGAGGGAGAAGAATGGGTTGAGTTGACCATGGATGAAAGGATGAAGCTCTTCAGCTAAGGACTCTTCCATAGTATCGCGCACTGTTGGAAAACCTTTGTGTATCTTAGATTAGAGTGGAAACCAAAAACCTATCTATACCTTCCATTGCCCCACCAAAGCCTAATATTAACCTTTTCTTTACGCTCTGTTTAAACTCGTGCGGTAAATGTATAGGAGTCTGAGACGAAGCCGAACAGGGTTATTGAGAATTGATGCTGTTATCTGGTGCGAACAATGAGGCGTTTTGGCGCTTTCTGGTTGGACGGCTTATTGTAGCAATTTTAACGTTATTGGCGGTCTCCTTTATGATTTATGCTCTGATTGAGCTAATGCCGGGAGACTATGCCGAGCGGGAGCTATTCCGCAAATATTCGGGGACGGGAGTGACGATTACCCAAGCGGAAATTGACCAAGTGCGCGCGAACTTGGGATTAGACCGACCGTTTTTAGTCCGCTATGGGGAATGGCTGTGGAATGTGGTCACGCGCTTCGATTTTGGCCCTGCGTTTCGGGTGGAAACGTCAGTTAATACGCTGATTCAAGGGAAGTTTCTTTATACTTTTGTCCTGGTCGTAGGGGCAATGTTATTTTCCTATATTGTCGCTATTCCTGTCGGGATTTGGGTAGCGACTCGAAAATCGGGAATTGCGGATAGCCTGGTGACTCTATTGTCGTATTTGGGACTGGCGCTGCCGAATTTTGCGATCGCCCTTGTCCTCCTGATGCTCAATGCTTTTGTGTTTAACCTAGACGTAACCGGCTTAGTCTCGCAAGCCTATCGCGATGAACCCTGGTCAATGGCCAAATTCCTCGACTTCCTCGGCCATGCCTACATTCCTCTGCTGGTCTTGGGTTGGTCTACCACCGCCTTCCAACTGCAAACCATGCGCGGGTTAATGAAAGATGAATTGGGCAAACTCTACGTTACGGCTGCACGAGCGAAAGGATTATCGGGTTGGCCCATGTTAATTAAATATCCGGCTCGTCATGCGGTGATGCCCATTGTCTCGACTATTGGCTTCGACTTTGCCCGTTCCTTTAACGAACTTCCTATCGTGGCCTCTATTCTCGTTTTAGGAGAACTTGGTCAAGAACTCCTGCTCGCCTTCCTGGATGCTGACCAAAATACAGCCGCCGGAATTTTAGTTTGTGTCACCAGCATTATTATCGCTGCTAATTTTCTCTCTGACCTGCTGGTAGTTGCCATTGACCCTAGGGTGAGGTTAAAAGGACGATGAATCAACCGATAACTAACATTAAACAGAAAAAAGAAGATTACTATACCGCGTCCCAATGGCAACTCTTTTGGTCGAGATTTAAGACCAACCGCCTGGCAGCTTTGGGGGGAGCAGTTCTGAGTCTCTTTATCTTCATTGCCTTATTTGCCGAATTTATTGCGCCCTACTCCGGACTGGCAAATGACCGTAATTCTGACTATACCGCCGGTCCGCCCCAACTGATCCGATTATGCGACAGTGCAGGCTGTCAAGCTTGGCCGTTTGTCCATGATATGACCAGTAGTTACAGCGTTCTAGAAAAGCGTTATAAGGTTGAGATTATTGAAGAAGACGGAAAACCCGTGCGGCGTAACCTGCGCTTCTTTCACAAGGCAGGCGAATATAAGCTTTTCGGCATTATACCGGGCGATCGCCATCTTTTCGGCACAGATCGAGGCAAAGTACATCTTTTTGGTACAGACTCTAGCGGTCTCGACCTCTTCAGTCGCGTCATGTTTGCCACCCGCACTTCCCTCACCATCGGCTTCTTAGGCATCATGATTTCCTTTATTCTCAGCCTCTTCTTTGGCGGAGTCGCTGGCTATATCGGCGGTTGGGTAGATACCGTCATTCAAGCCTTTACTAACTTAGTGCGCGTCATCCCTCCCATACCTTTATATATGGCCCTTACCGCCATGTTTCCCCGCGACTGGTCAAACCAACAAGTCTATTTTGCCATGACTTTAGTTATGGGACTGGTTAACTGGCCCACCCTAGCGCGGCGTATCCGTTCCTACCTGCTTGCTTCCCGCGAAGAAGAATACGTCCTGGCTGCCCAACTCTGTGGAGCCAGTGGTTGGCGCATTGTTACCCGTCATCTTCTTCCCGGTTTTGCCAGTTACATCATTGTCGAATTGGTGATTAACTTCCCTTACCGCATCCTGGATGAAACTGCCCTTTCCATCGTCGGCCTAGGTTTGCGACGACCAACCATGTCCTGGGGCGTTCTCCTGCAAGAAATGACCACTGTTCAAGCCATTCAACTTACTCCCTGGTTCTTCATTCCCCTCATCTTCTTCGTCGTTGCTGTCCTCTCTTTCACCCTCCTCGGTGATGGTTTGCGAGATGCCGCAGACCCCTATTCTGGCATTCGACGGTAATAGGTAATAGGTAATGTAATTTCTCGCATCTCCCTATCTCCCTATCCTTCACTCTCCCATTCCCCAACACCATGACTGACTCCCTACTCACTGTTTCTAATCTTTCCATCCACTTTCGCACCGATGAAGGTAAAATAACCGCCGTTGATGACTTGTCCTTCTCCCTCAAACCGGGTCAAACCCTGGGTATTGTGGGCGAGTCGGGTTCGGGTAAATCAGTTTCTACTAGAGCACTGATGCGCCTACTGCCAGGAAATGCAGAAATTGACTTCAGCTCCCATATCTTCTACTGCAATAAACAGGGAGAAACCTTTGATCTTGCCAACCTGCCGGAAAAAAGCAAGACTTTAAATCAAATTCGTGGCGGTGAAATTGCCATGATTTTCCAAGAACCCTCAGCAGCGTTTTCGCCCTTGTACACTATTGGCAATCAAATGATCGAGGGAATTCGTCTCCATCATAAGGTAAATCGGAAACAGGCGCGAGAAATGGCGATCGCCATGTTAGACCGCGTAGGAATGACTAACCCAGAGTTACGAATTGACCAATATGCCTTTCAACTCTCTGGAGGAATGCGCCAACGCGCCATGATTGCCTCTGCTCTAGTCATGCGTCCGGCTTTACTCATTGCCGATGAACCCACCACAGCCCTTGATGTTACCATTCAAGCTCAGATTCTAGACCTCTTGGCAGAACTACAACAAGAATTTGGCATGGCAATTATCTTTATCTCCCATGACTTAGCCGTAATTTCCCAGATTTCCACCGATGTGATGGTGATGTATCTCGGTAAAGCGATGGAAATTGGTCCCGTGCGCTCCATTATCCGGAAACCCAAACACCCCTACACCCAAGGTCTAATTGAAGCTATTCCTCGATTAGATGCTCGCGATGCGCCCCTCATGCCAATTCCCGGAGATATCCCCAGCCCTCTCGAACGTCCCACTGGTTGCGTCTTCCACACCCGGTGTCCCCAAGCTACTACCCATTGTCAAACCCATGTCCCAAGAACAACTCTTGCCCATCCTAACCATCACGCCGCCTGTCATTTACTGGAAGAAAAAGTGTTAGAAGAAAGTGCCTAACCGGCAGATCTATTCACACCATTTTTAACCAGCTAAACACTTCGTTAACTGTGAGCGTTATGTTGAGATCGGGTAGAACCGAAATCACACGATCGCCTTGACATAAAATCGGTTGTTGCTGAGGAATGAAACACAAGATACTGCGATCTCCGGGATCGATAAACCAGCCTAGCTCACTGCCCTGCTCTAAGCAATACAGAACATTACCCAAGACTTTATTCGGACGCTGTTCGGGGGAAAGAATTTCAATGCTCCAATCTGGAGGAAGATTAAAGTTATCGGGAACTTCACCATCAGAGGTAGAGGGGATTCGATGCCAACGAAATATGGAGACATCTGGAACGAGCGATCGCGTGCCAAAATTACACCTTAATTCTGGAAAAGCATAGGCAATTTGTGCTTCTTCACAGGCTTGATTAATCGTCGCGCAAAGTTTACCCTGTAAACGGCTATGTCTTCCTTTGGGCATGGGCTTCTGGATAATTTCTCCATTAATATATTCGTTCGCTGGTTTTGTTTCTGGCTGCTGCAAGAATTCTTGCAGTGTAAGGGTCTGGGTAAGGATTTGTGTCATCTTAACTCCTTTGCTCTAAATCGGTGTATATTGACCTTAAATGTAAATGAGAAGCTTAAAGGCATTTCCCATTATTTAATTATTAATTGTTAATTATTATGACTCCACTCATATCGGTTCGTAATTTACAAGTTCACTACCCCGTCGGCGGGGGATTTTTGCATGGTAAACCCAAAATCGTGCGAGCGGTGGATGGGGTCAGTTTTGATATTATGCCCGGTCAGATTTTTGGCTTAGTAGGAGAGTCAGGTTCCGGGAAAACAACCGTAGGACGGGCGATTCTGAAGGCGGCTCCGATTACGGGGGGCGAGATTACGTTTAAGGTGGCAGATTTGCCTTTAAGTATCGCCAAGCTGGAAGGGGAACGATTGAAAGCCTTGCGCCGCGAGGCTCAGATGATTTTCCAAGATCCCTATGCGGCGCTCTCTCCTCGGATGACGGTACGGGATATTATTGCCGAGCCGCTAGAAGCCATGCAACTGACGAAAACTCGCCAAGAGACGAATCAGAGGGTAAGAGAGGTTGCGGAGCGTTGTCGGCTAAATTTAGAGCATTTGCGACGATTTCCCCATGCGTTTTCAGGGGGGCAACGACAGCGAATTGCGATCGCCCGCGCCCTAGTCTCCGGGCCCAGTTTTTTGGTCGCTGACGAGTCAGTAGCAGCCCTCGATGTTTCCATTCAAGCCAATATCCTTAATTTGTTAAAAGCACTACAAGAGGATATGAATTTAACCTTCTTGTTTATCAGCCACGATCTCTCCGTGATTGCCCATTTCTGTGATGTGGTGGCGGTAATGTACTTGGGGCAAATTGTGGAAATCGCTCCCACACACCAACTGTTTTCTAACCCCAGTCATCCCTATACGCAAGCCTTACTGTCAGCAATTCCGCCCCTCGATCCCGATGATGAGCGATCGCGCATTCGCCTTTTGGGAGAAATTCCTTCTCCGGTAAATCCCCCTTCTGGCTGTCGTTTTCATACCCGTTGTCCCGTAGCTGAATCTCGGTGTAAAACCGTTGAACCCATTTGGACACAAATATCAGACAAACATGGGGCTGCCTGTCATTTAGTCGAGGACAGGTTAGCCAATCCAATTAATAATTAATCAATTCATACAGTGCTTTGCTTGCGTTATGAAACACAAGCTTGAATCCTCTCTCTCCATATACCATCAACCTATTCCCTATTCCCTATTGCCCAGCGCAAAGCGCTGTACAGTTAACCCAACTTAGGAGAAAAGGGCTGGACAATATCCTCTTCTGTGGGCGTAATTCCCAAATTTTGTTGAATCTGTAAGGCTTGGCTAAAACAAGAAATTGCTTCCTGGTAGCGCTGCAATTCCGCTAAAGCAGTGCCTTTCCCGCGCCAAGCTTCATAATCATTTTCTTCCAACTGAATTGCGCGATCGTAGGACGAAATTGCCTCTTCAAACCGGCGTAACTTTTCCAATAAAATGCCCCGATGTCGCCAAGCTTGATGTTTATGTTGCTCTAACGTTAATACCTGATCGTAGGCATCCACGGCTTCTTCATATCGTTGAATGCGCTCCAACATTTCCCCTCGCGCTGTCCAAATTTGCGGATCGTCGGGGTTAACTTGAAGTGCGCGATCGTAGGATTCTAAACCTTGCTCATACTGTTTTAACTGAGCTAATGTGGTGCCTCGATTAAACCAAATAGTGCTTAAGAGCGTCTTTTCTGAGCGATCTTCTTGTTCTTCATACAGTGAAATTGCGCGATCGTAGGCTTCAACTGCCCCTTCATATTCTGCCAATTTTTCTAGAGCATTGCCCCGATGAAACCAAGGTTCGATTTTATCCCCATCCAACGCAATCACCCGATCGTAACAGGCGATCGCCTCTTGAAACTGCTCTAACTTTTCCCGCGCTACCCCCTGATTATGCCAAGCTTCCGTATCTTCGGGTTGCAGGGAAATCGCCCGCTCATAGGCTTCTACAGCTTCCTGATGGCGATCTAACTTCAGCAGCGTATTTCCTAGACAATACCAGATTTCTGCTCCGTCCGGATTCAATTCCAGAGCGCGATTGAATGCCTCTAGCGCTTCCAAGGGGCGATCGGTTCGCATCAACGCTAACCCCTTATGATACCAAACCTCACCATTATCCGACTCTAAAAATAACGCCTGCTCATAGGACGTTAACGCCTCTTGGTAACGATGCAACTTTACCAACGTCTTTCCCCGCTCATACCACGCTTCAAAAGACTCCGGTTGGGTTTCTAGCACCTGCTCATAAAGGGCTACAGCTTCCTCATATAACCCCTCATCTGCCAATAAATTCCCCTGATCTACACACTCTTGAGCCGTGACAAAAAGCTGATTTTCATCCAACTTCTCTAAATCAAAGGATAAAACGGTTCCCTCTTGCTGATCTGATTCTACTAAATCCTCTAAAAAAGCAATTTCCGAAACCCCAGACACCGGACGAGGACTGATTTCCTGGCGAATTTTACCCAGTTCTCGGTTTAAATCCTCTCCTAACCCTTGCAGTTGTTTAACCAAATCTTGGCGTACTTCCTGGATAGTTCCAGCAGACTCTTTTAATTCCAAAACCTCTTGATTGACATTCTGGTATCCCCGTTGACGCTCGGTTTTTGCTGCTTCAATTTGAGTCGTCAAATCCTCAACCAACTGGCGAGCCATGTCGGTATACTGTTGAAGATGGCCTTCTGGCTGATTGAGATCTTCAAAGCGGCGATTCACCTCAGTAACGATTTGCCCAATCATACTGCTACGCATAAAGCGCAATAAAACCACGGTTCCGCCAATAAATACTACCATTAACAGCATCAACTGATTGAGGCGCGATCGAATATCATCTACCTCCGATAACTGCGCTTGCCACTCAATTTCTTGTCTGGCACGTTCTTGGGCAAACTTCTCATTTACTGTCTGCTCCACCGTTTGCTCAATCACCTCCTTGAGGGTGTTTAAATCTTGCTCCGATAAGCCAGCATTTCCCTGGGGAGCAGCAGGAGCGGGTGCCGGTGCTGGTGCAGGCGAAGGTTTCGGTTGCGCTTGAGTTTGGGCAAGCCTTACTTCTGAAGGATTCGCCCCATAAGCAACCGCCATTAAATTAAAGGAGGCTAAAGTCGCTAACAGCCATAGAGAAAGGGTAGTAACACGCATAGATTTTGAAGGAATCCCCATAAGATTTAAGCCTGAAATCAATATCAACTCTCCACTATTCACCGATCAGCAGTTAAACTCATAACAGGGCTATAGGAATAGCAGAATAAATTCGCCTAAATCGTAATACCAGATTAAAATCGTTAATCCGGGTAAAGATTAGGATTGGATTGAGGGTGCGATAAACAGATGCAGGAACTTACCCATATGACTTCAGTGGATCAACCTTTCCAAGATTCGCCATCTTCGGTTGTCTTTGACAATCATTTATCTCCCCATGAAACCCTCTCTAAGCGGGTAATGTTAGCCTTGCTACGATGCAGCGGGCATCAATCTGCCCATTTAGAGAATTGGACATTAGCTGGATTTAACTCTGGATTTGCCCAGGGTTTTGGCTTCAATACCTCAGAACCCCCCACAGAATATTACGATCGCCCCTTTTTCGATTTTTTGCCAGCTTCGGGATATTCCACCCTACAACACTATTATTCTTGTCATTTGCTGGTTTTATTGCTGTCCCAGTTACTCACACAACTGCAAAGCACCCCCAGCAAGAAGGAAGAACTCGATCGCCTTAACTATCACATTCGAGAGCTGGAGCAGATCGTTAATACTCCTATCGTCGTTCAATTTAACCGCCCTTCCCAAGCTCCGGGTTGGTTACAACTGTGGTTCAATTCTGAAGGACTTAAAATTAGTGGAGTTCATCCGAAACTGGACGAATGGACTGTATTTAGCCGGCAACCGATGGGGGACAATCTTTTTGATGATTTGCAATGGCTAGAAAATTATACCGTCACGGGAGAGCTGATCCTGGAAGGGATTGAAGTGACTCAAACGGAACAAAAACAACGACTAATTAAACTTTTAACCAGTCCAGATTCTCTTTTAGAAGGCAATAAACTGCAATTGATTAATTACCAGTTACAGGAGCTATTCCGTGCCAGCTATTTGATGATTTTAAATGTAGATATGAATCAAGTGCGCCTTTTGGTAGGGAAAGTCTGTGGAACGCTAGAGAGCTATGTATTTCCTAGGGAGGAGCTAGATAGCCCTTATTTCATAACGGCTCTGGAACAAAACCAAGTATTGCGAGTGGGAGAAATCAATCCTCAAAGCGAAAAGCAGTGCGAGCGTACTTTATGGGAGGAGGGGGTACGCTCTCTGTTACTGATTCCCCTGCGATGGGATTATGAGCAACAGGGAAATCATCCAGAAATGTTAAGACTGATTGGGTTAGTTAGCGATCGCCCCCATAATTTTACAGCTCAAGATTGCCATTATGCCAGAGAACTTATTCCAGCTTTTGCCTGCGCCATGCGGCAAACGAACCACAATCAGTTAAACCCCATCCATCCAGCGGTGGCTTGGCGCTTTACCCAGGAAGCAGAACGACGCAGTTGGGGTTTTGAACCCGCACCCATTGTCTGTGAAAAAGTTTATCCCCTCTTTGGCATTTCTGATATTCGCGGTTCTTCTAATGAGCGAAATCGGGCAATTCAAGCGGATTTAATTCAACAATTTGAATTGGGATTGGCGATCTTAGAGGCAGTGGAAGAGGGTCAAAAAAATCGATTGATTGAGCAGATTAAAATTGACTTAGAGGCGTACAAAACGCGTATTGAAGGCAAAGTAACGGTTGATTCAGAGGTGACGGCAGTTCAGTATCTTCAAGAGCATTTTGAGATTTATTTTGATTACTTTTATCAATGTGGAGAATCTGCACAAAACGCGATCGATTGGTATCGTAAATGTGCCAATAACGATCGCCATTCAGTAGATACTGCCCGTAGAGCCTACGATCGGACGATTGATCGGATTAACGAGAATTTACTACAGACGTGGGAGCGTTGGCAAAAGCGAATGCAAGCGATTATTCCCCACTATTGCGATCTCGAATCTACCGATGGCATCGATCATATGATTTATGTGGGGAAATCGATTCATCATAGCTTTACGGCATTTCATTTGCACAGTTTGCGCTACGAGCAACTTTGCGCTCTGTGTGATGCGGCGCGCACGGGGATAAAACTGCATGAAGTGGATAAAATTTCCTTACAGCTTACCCATCTGGTGTTAGTGCAAGATGTGACGATCGATATTTGTCATGATGAAAATACAGAAAAAATCTTTGACGTGCAAGGGAGTCGAGATACCCGCTATGAAATCGTGAAAAAACGGATTGATAAGGGAGTCGATTTAGAAACTGGCGATCGCATTACTGCCCCTGGAATGCTCACCCTTGTCTATTCTACCGATGATGAGTGGAAAGAATACGAGCATTATCTCGATTATCTCCAACGAGAAGGCTGGATTGCTCCAGAAATCCTATCTGGTTCTGTCGCTCCCCTACAAGGTGTGGATGGACTACGCTATGCCCGAGTGCAGGTTTTATAGCAGTTCCCGCAGGGATGGGGAGATACGGATATAGGGAGACACTAAGACTTAACTTATAATGATCGCCTCGATATTGGATGGGACTACTTGGTTGATACTTTATTAATCACAACTTCATAGAGAAATGGGATTAGTTGCTCATAGTGCTCAGTAATTGATGTCTCACTAGAATTTGAAATGACTATATCCCTCTTCTGTCACTTTCGGATCTCGCGATCGCTGTATCCCCTTATAGACAGAGACATTTGCCGATCTGACTAGATTTTTGAGTTTCTGTTAGGAAAAAACGTCGCGATCGCGGATGCGGCAGTGTTTTCCCAGTTTGACAGAAGAGGGATTAAATAGAACTGGGGCGCATCTTGGATGAATCCTGTCTATCGCTAAGGGGTGCGATCGCTGGTAAAACCCGGTAAAGTAAAGAAGTGTAAACCATTTTCAGAAAAAGCCAAACCACCCATGCGTGTAATCTTAATGACCGGGAAAGGCGGAGTCGGGAAAACCTCCGTCGCAGCAGCAACTGGCTTACGTTGTGCAGAACTCGGCTATAAAACCCTAGTTTTAAGTACCGATCCTGCCCACTCCCTCGCCGATAGTTTCGATCTAGAATTAGGTCACGAAGCGCGATTAGTCAAACCCAACCTTTGGGGGGCAGAACTCGATGCTCTCATGGAGCTAGAAGGCAATTGGGGAGCCGTGAAACGCTACATTACCGAAGTCCTGCAAGCGCGAGGTTTAGATGGGGTGCAAGCGGAAGAACTGGCTATTTTGCCGGGAATGGATGAGATTTTTGGCTTAGTCCGCATGAAACGCCATTATGACGAAGGCAAATATGATGTCCTCATTATCGACTCTGCTCCTACTGGAACGGCCCTCAGATTGCTGAGTATTCCCGAAGTTGGGGGGTGGTACATGAGACGGTTTTACAAGCCCTTGCAGGGGATGTCTGTAGCGCTTAGACCCCTTGTTGAACCCCTGTTTAAGCCCATCGCCGGATTTTCCCTACCCAATAAAGAAGTGATGGATGCGCCCTATGAATTTTACGAGCAGATCGAAGAACTAGAGCGCGTTTTAACCGATAATCAGCAAACCTCGGTACGCTTGGTGACCAATCCAGAGAAAATGGTAATTAAGGAATCTTTACGCGCCCATGCCTATTTAAGTTTGTATAATGTTTCTACTGATATGGTTGTGGCTAATCGCATTATTCCCGATGAAGTCAATGACCCCTTTTTCCAACGTTGGAAAGCTCATCAACAGGAATATCGCCAAGAAATCCATGAAAATTTTAGTCCGCTTCCCGTCAAAGAAGTGCCTCTATTCTCTGATGAAATGTGTGGCTTAGAATCCTTGGAGCGCTTGAAGGAAACACTCTATAAAGAGGAAGACCCGACTCAGGTTTACTACGAAGAAAATACGATTCGAGTGGTACAAAATAAGGATCACTATAGCCTGGAATTATATTTACCCGGTATTCCCAAAGACCAAATCCAGTTGAATAAAACCGGAGATGAGTTAAATGTACGCATTGGTAACCATCGGCGCAATTTGGTTTTACCCCAATCTTTGGCCGCTTTAAATCCATCCGGGGCGAAAATGGAGGAAGATTATCTTAAGATTCGGTTTACAGAGATGGTGAAGGCTTAGAATCGGGATTATTCAGAGATTCAAGGGGGAGTTATGAAAAAATACGTTTGCACGGTTTGTGCCTATGTCTACGATCCCGAAGAAGGAGATCCCGATAGTGGGATTAAACCTGGTACAGCGTTTGAAGATATTCCCGATGATTGGGTCTGTCCAGTTTGTGGTGTGGGTAAAGAGGATTTTGAACCAGAAGATTAATGGGTAATGATGGGATCTTGATTATTGGAGGGGGAGCGGCCGGTTTTTTTGCAGCCATATCCTGCAAAACTGCTCATCCCCACACTGAGGTGATGCTCCTGGAAGCGGGCAAAACCCTGTTATCTAAGGTGCTGATTTCTGGAGGAGGCCGGTGTAATGTGACTCATGCTTGCTTCGATCCGGCCGCTCTGGTGCAGTCCTATCCCAGGGGAGCAAAGGCCTTGCGGGGGGCGTTTACCCGGTTTCAACCGAGCGATACGATCGCCTGGTTTGAGTCACACGGAGTTTCTCTAAAAACGGAAAGCGATGGCCGCATGTTCCCCGTCACCGATGATTCCCAGACGATCGCCAATTGTTTAATCCAACAAGCGAAAACCCTGGGAGTCGAGATCCATACCCGTTCCCCAGTACTGGGAGTGAATACAGAAGATCGTCAGTTTCGGGTACAGGTGAAGTCGGGTCAAGAGTTGCTGGAACTGAAGGGCAATCGCCTTTTGCTCGCAACGGGAAGTCATCCGAGCGGATATCAACTCGCTCAACGTCTCGGCCATACCCTCATTCCTCCCGTTCCTTCGCTGTTTACGTTCAAAATTAATAATGCTGCCCTGCGCGAGTTAAGCGGAATTTCGGTCACCGAAGCGCGAGTCGAATTACCAGACCTAAAATTAACCCAAACCGGCCCGGTTTTAATCACCCATTGGGGATTCAGCGGCCCGGCAATTTTGAAGCTATCCGCTTGGGGCGCAAGAGATTTAAAACAAACTCAGTATCAAACCTCTTTGAGGGTCAATTGGTTACCCCAATCTCGACCGGATGATGTGCGAGAACTGCTGCTAAAGGTTAAATCCCAATTAGGGGCAAAAACCCTATGGGCGAATTGTCCCGTTCCGATTCCTCGTCGTCTGTGGCAATATTTACTGGAAAAAGGGGGAATTGGCGATCGTCTACAGTGGGCGCAATTCTCCAAAACACAACTGAATAAACTCCTACAAACCCTTACTCAAGACCACTATCAAATTAGTGGCAAAGGCGTTTTCAAAGAAGAATTTGTCACTTGTGGCGGCATTCCCCTCAAAGAAGTCAACTTTAAAACCCTAGAAAGTCGCTGTTGTCCCGGCCTGCATTTTGCCGGTGAAATTCTCGATATCGACGGCATTACCGGCGGCTTCAACTTCCAAAATGCTTGGACAACTGGCTGGTTAGCCGGCCAAGGTATGATACAAGAATGAAGCTACGCGCTATAGGAGGCTGTATTCATGCCTTTTAGCCAATATAAAAGTATCGCTGATGTCGCCCAAAAATTCCAAATCAAGTATCGTATCGCCAACTTTGTACAAGAGGTACCCTTTACGGTTGAGGAAAGTTTTCGCAAAGACCTAGATTTTATCCTCACCCATGGAGCCATTTATCATTCCGAATATGCCATTTGTGAAAACTTAATTTACCCCATCTTAAAGGAAGTTTGGAAAGCCTATTATGATAAATTAGTCTTGTGGAGTCACCCCACACTCACTTATGATGAAACCCTTTACGGGCAACCCGATTATGTGGTTGCTCGACTCAATCCTTTAGGTCATCTCATTTTTGATAAACCCTATTTTCTGGTTATCGAAGCCAAACAAGATAAATTTGAGGAAGGGTGGGGGCAATGTCTGGCTGAATTGGTAGCTATTCAGAAAATAAATGAAGATTGGGAACAGAAAATTATTGGCATTGTTTCTAATGGTCGAGTCTGGGAGTTTGGACAACTCAAAGGAGATGAATTTACCCGTAACTCAGTTCCTTATATTACCAGTGATTTAGATCGACTCTTTGCTGTTATAAACGCTCTCTTTCATCAATGTTTGCTAGAATCAGAAGATATATAAATATACAGCGATATCAAAATGAAATTAGCAGAAGCCTTTGTTCCAAATTCTAAGGAAGCAAAAGGATTTAATAGTTATGGATAAATTCAGGAATGGTTGCCGGAAAAACACAGGGAGATAGTTAAGGATAAAACGGGGCATAAAACACAGGGTAAGCTCATCTAATTTGGTAGCCAATGTACCAGAAGTGTTGAATGTTAGCTTAATGCCGAAAAAAAGAGGATAAAATATGGTATTCTATCATCAAATATTTAAATAATATTCTCGCCTATGGTAGATTCTTTTACCAATCTTGTCAAACCCATTCTCAAGTCATTATCTCCTCATAACTACTTTACCTCTTTTAGCGATCGCCAACTTTCAGTTGATGTTTTCAGCAAAATACCACCGAAAAAGGTCGCTATAGCGACCTTTGAGCTGCCTTGTAACCCCTTGAGGTTCGCCCCAGTAAAATTCTAATATCCCTTCTTCTGTCTATTGGTCGTAGGTGTTGGCGACGGAAGCGGAGGACTCATAGCGACGAGCGGTAACCAGATCGAGGATAATGGAGATCGTCATTAACGCTAAAATGACACCCGCACCTAAAAACAAGATATTCATCAAAATAGAGAATTGGTATGAATGCTTTATTTGAGAATAAATGATTTTGCAGATCCTTACAGCTTTTAAGCATTGATATTGTCATGCCATGCTGTTAAGCTTGTCTTGCGCGACTTTTAATAAGCAGACAAAAGTTTATTCACATTTTATATTAAGTTGGAGGAATTCCATGGGGATTATCGCACCATCAGAGGATCGATCGGCGCAATTCTATCAGGCATACCAGCCTTTTAAGGAAACCGCACCGGTTGAACTGTGTTCTGGTTTCTCGGATACTGATGCCCAGATCGCGATCCGAGCAGTTTACCGCCAGGTGTTGGGCAATGCCCATGTGATGGAAAGCGAGCGGCTTACCGTTCCTGAGTCCCAACTGAAACGGGGACAATTGAGTGTGCGCGAATTTGTCCGCCAGGTGGCCAAGTCAGATCTCTATCGTTCCCGTTTCTTTGAAAATTGCTATCGATACCGGGCAATCGAGCTGAACTTTAAGCATCTACTCGGACGCGCGCCTGATAATTTCGAGGAAATGCGCTACCACAGCACCGTTTTGGACCAGAGCGGGTTTGAGGCCGATATTGATACTTATTTGGATAGCGATGAGTATCAGACGACCTTTGGGGAAAGCATTGTACCCTATTATCGGGGCTATCGCACCCAGCCAGGGCAATCGATGCTGGAATTTACGAATATGTTGCAATTACTGCGGAGTGCTTCGAGTAGCGATAAGGATTTGGCCACTCAAAATAAACCACAATTGACCCGTGCCCTGATCCAAAATTCGCCCTATGGACAGCTCAAGGTCAAGGATGTCAGTGAAATCCTGGCAGAGGTGCTCAGACCTAAGTATCAGTTCATGACGACAACACGCATTACAGCAGAGCAAGCCGCTAACGACCTGGCTTTGCAGCAAAGGATGCAGGAGCAAGCGGAGGAAATCGATCGCTTGCAAAAGCAATTGGCCGATTTACGCCCCTTTGCGGCGATCGGAGCAACACAAGCCAAAAGTGATTGGCGCTCTTCGGTGGTCTCTGCTTCTGAGGAGACATCGGCTTCCCTGCAACAAAACAACAGGCAGATGCACAATCAGCTCTGATTGCCTTGTTGCAAGAACAGCTTGCTGAAACCCGACGCTACGCCACTATTGGAGAAGCTCGCTTGAATAAATGGCGCAGCCGTATATTCAACGGTTAGTGTTCTGGCCCTAATCCCATTTCTCTATGAAGATGCCCTTAATAGGTTGCTCTAAGTCCCTTGTTTCCTCAGGATACATTAGTGGCAAGCTTAAAGAGAAATGGGATTACAACTTCAACGAAGGTAAAAAGCTCACAATACCAGGGACAAGAATCAGTAACACCATCACAATTAATTGCAGAATAATAAACGGAATAGCTCCTTGGTAAATTTCCTCCGTTCGCACTTCTGGGGGGGCGACACCGCGTAGATAGAAGAGGGCAAAGCCGAAGGGAGGGGTGAGGAAAGAGGTTTGCATATTGGCTCCTAAAATTACGCCAAACCAAACCAAATCTAAGTTAAATTGTTGGGCGATGGGGACAAACATGGGAACGACGATAAAGACGATTTCAAAGAAATCAATGAAAAAGCCCAGGATAAAGACGATCGCCATACTGATGATGAGAAATCCGATCGCTCCTCCCGGTAGATTCGTAAACCATTCCCGGACTAGACGCTCTCCCCCTAAACCGCGAAAGACTAAACTAAAGGCTTTGGAGCCGATTAAGATAAATACCACCATACAAGTGGTGCGTAAGGTGACATCGCAGACTTCCTGCAAACTGGTCCAAGTGAGTTGGTGATTGGCAGAGGCTAAGGCGATCGCCCCTAAACAGCCCACTGCACCCGCTTCTGTGGGAGTGGCAATGCCAAAGAAGATACTCCCCAAAATCATGAAGATCAGTAAAATGGGCGGAATCATCACTTTGAGGACGCGCATTCCCAACCCTGGCGCTTTGCGGACTTCAGCCGGAAGGGGGGGAGCCAGATCGGGACGGATATTAGCAATAACCAATACATGGATTAAAAAGGCTGTGGTCATCAACAAACCGGGAATTAATGACCCCATAAATAGATCCCCAACGGATACCCCTAACTGGTCTCCGAGTACCACTAACACGACGCTAGGGGGGATAATTTGTCCTAGAGTTCCCGATGCTGTAATCACTCCCGCAGCGAGGGAGCGATCGTACCCATAGCGCAGCATTGTCGGTAAAGAAATCAAACCCATTGCCACGACGGTTGCTGCGACGACTCCGGTGGTTGCAGCTAAAAGCGCTCCAACTAGGATAACGGCGATCGCTAAACCTCCCCGCACTCTGCCAAACAAAATCCCCATGGTTTCCAGCAAATTCTCGGCAATACCGGACTTTTCCAGCATCGAACCAATGAAAATAAAATAGGGAATCGCCAGCAGGGTAAAATTCTTCATGATGCCGAAAATCTGCTCGGGCATCGCTGACCACAAGATAGGGTCAAACGTCCCCACTGCCATACCGATGAGGGTAAACAGAAGAGCAGTAGCGCCAAGGGAAAAAGCTACCGGATAACCGATCGCCAGCAGAAACAGCGCTCCGACAAACATAAGAGGGCCAAGCCAATCCAAAGCCATGTCAGATGAGGGGAAACAGAATGTGAATACCCTATCATCAAATGGGCTAGTAATCGGTAATCGAGAATAGGGAAAACTGGTTATTAGTCGGTTTTGTCGGAGTGGTTGACAACAAAGTCTAAGTTTTTAATTGCTTGGGAAATTCCTTGTAGAATCAGTAAACCAAAACTCACCAAAATCATGGTTTTAATCGGGTAGCGCACCAAACCACCAGGATCGGGGGAGTTTTCTAGCAGTTTCCAAGAGTTGACAACTGACCCAGTAGAATAGAAGAGAATCATCGTACAAAACGGAATTAAAAAGAGTAGGGAACCCACTAAATCTACCCAGGCTTTTTGTTTCGGAGTTAAGCGACTTTGGATCACATCCACCCGTACATGATTGTTGTGTTTCAGGGTATAAGCTGTGCCTAAAAGAAACACCAAATCGAACAGATACCATTGAATTTCCAAAAGGGCATTGGAGCTAAGATTTTGCCCAACTGCCCGCCCCACATAGCGTCCAAAGACATTCCAAGAACCGACTCCGACCATCACCAAAGTGAGCCAATAGGCCGCTCTGCCAATGCGCTCATTCAGGCGATCGATATTCCGAGATAGACGTAATAAGAATTCCACGTGCTCTTTTCCTAGGTTATGAACAGACAAATGAATAAAAATCGGTCAAGTCTTCCGGATCGGTTCTGGTATTCAAGGGAATAAAGAAATGGTAGATGCACCCTGATCCAGCCCCTGGAGGTTAGCCTCCGGGGCTTTTTTTGGCTCATTGGCTGCAATTTAGGCATTGTTATCTGTCGTAGACACTACATCCGGCAACGGGCGATCGAAGCCATAAAGCCAAACTAAGCCCAAAACCCCCAAAGAAATTGCCCCTAAACTCACCAACTGGGCAATTCTGAACTCTGCCAACATTAAGCTATCGGTACGCAGTCCCTCAATCCAGACCCGACCTAGGCTATAGGCAATCATATACACCATAAATATCGTACCCAGTTTCAGGGGCGGTTTGCGGTTTAAGCTATAAAAGAATAGTGCCAGAAGCAGAGTAAAAACCAACAAATTCCAGAGAGATTCATAAAGAAACGTGGGGTGGAAATAGTCAAATTCAACATATTCTAGGGGACGGCGATCGACGGGAATAAATAACTTCCAGGGTAAATCTGTCGGTTTACCAAAGGCTTCTGAATTAAAAAAGTTACCCCAGCGCCCGATCGCCTGTCCCAAAATTAGAGACGGAGCAACTAAATCTGTTAACATCCAAAACGAAATCCGGTTCAGTCGTGCAAAAATCAATACAGCCAACAGTCCTCCTAAAATCGCTCCATGAATGGCGATTCCCCCTTTCCAAATAGCGAAGATCTCCCCTGGACGGTCAGCATAATTGGGCCATTGGAATAACACATAGTACAGTCTCGCCGCAGGAATCGCCCCCAGCACTAACCAAATCGCTACATCTGAGATCGCATCGGGATGCACACCACGACGTTGAGCCAAATACTGGGACAAGGTTACTCCCAACAAGACTGCCGAAGCAATTAACAAGCCATACCAACGGATCGCCAAATTACCAATTTGGAAAATAATCGGGCCAGGAGAGGCAAATTCAAAGGCTAAGGGCAAAATAGAACTATTCCACCCAATCTCAAGACCAATCATCAATGTCTCTTTCCCCGAAAGCATCTAATATCAATTCTCCAGTTATATCATCTCCTGTTCTAGACTCCCCCTTACTCGGTCAATCCTTAGAGTCTCTCACCACTTGGGTTCAAGATTGCGGGCAACCTGCCTATCGAGGCCGCCAATTACACCAGTGGCTTTATCAAAAAGGGGCGCGATCGCTGCCAGAAATTACGGTATTTCCCCAAGCTTGGCGACAGGAAATGGCTCAGGTTAATATCGGTCGTTCTACGCTCCATTATCGAGCGATCGCCCCCGATGGTACGATTAAATATCTCCTGCAACTCCAAGACGGAGAAATTATTGAGACCGTCGGTATTCCTACTGCTAAACGGCTCACCGTCTGTGTTTCCTCCCAAGTCGGATGTGCCATGGGTTGCGATTTCTGTGCTACGGGTAAAGGGGGATTTGTCCGCCATCTCCAATCCCACGAAATTGTCGATCAAGTCTTAACGGTGCAAAATGACTTTGGGCGGCGCGTCAGTCATATTGTCTTTATGGGAATGGGTGAACCCCTACTCAACTTGGATTCTGTCTTAAAATCGCTCCACTGTTTAAATAAAGATGTGGGGATTGGCCAACGACAAATGACTGTTTCTACGGTTGGTATTGCTAAACGGATTCGCCAATTCGCCAAAGCTCAACTGCAAATTACCCTCGCGGTCAGTCTCCACGCCTCAAATCAAGCGTTGAGAGAAAAATTAATTCCCAGCGCTCTGCGATATGCGCTGCCCCAATTAATGGATGAATGTCGGGAGTACGTTAAGCTTACTGGCCGGCGGATTACGTTTGAATATATTTTATTGGGAGGCGTGAACGATCTGCCCCAACATGCTGTGGAATTGGCCCACCTCCTACGGGGATTTCAAAATCATGTTAATTTAATTCCTTACAATCCCATTAGTGAAGTTGATTATCAGCGTCCCAATAGCGAGCGCATTCAGCAATTTCAGGAGATTTTGACGAAGCACCATATTGCGGTGAGTGTGCGCTATTCGCGGGGTTTAGAGGCGGATGCTGCTTGTGGGCAATTGAGGGCTTCTCGCGCTTAAGAATACTAGGTTTGTTGCTGCGCTAAAGCACAACAATGAAGGACATAGTTGCTGAAAACAACCGGTTCTAAATTAGTGAAGGAGGGAGAATCATGCAAACTTATGTTTTAGGCAATACGGAGATTGAGATTACACCCATTATTATGGGGACTTGGCAAGCGGATAAAGGCATGTGGGCCGGTACGGATGAGGAGGAGCTGATTGAAGGGCTAAGAGCGGGTTTCGAGGCGGGAATAACGACGGTCGATACGGCATCCGAGTATGGGAATGGGGATTCTGAGCGTCTGGTAGCCAGAGCGTTGCGGGATGTGCGAGATCAGATGGTTTTTGTGACTAAGTTATGGGTGAGTGATTTTCGCTATGATGCAGCGATCGCGGCCTGCGAGCAGTCGTTAAGGAATTTACAAACGGATTATATTGATTTGTATCAATTGCATTGGCCCTCTGGCAGTTGGGGAAGTGAGATCGTACCGATCGCCGAAACGATGCAAGCCATGGTCGAGTTAAAGCAACAGGGCAAAATTCGGGCGATCGGGGTGTCTAATTTTTCTGTGGCGCAAATGGAAGAAGCAGGGCAATATGGCCCCATTGACAGTTTACAACCCCCCTATTCCCTGTTTTGGCGCGCCATTGAAGGGGAAATTCAAAACTATTGCATCGAGCAGAATTGGTCAATTCTTGCCTATTCTCCCCTCTGCCAAGGATTACTCACGGGTAAATTCGGTCCGGATCATCAATTTCCTCCTGGCGATCATCGGGCGAAAAACAAGCTGTTTGTCAATCGAGATCACTACCAACGAGTACAACAGGCCCTAGAACAATTACGCCCTATCGCTGCTCAAAAAGCGTGTACTTTAGCACAACTGGCTCTGGCGTGGGTCATGGCTCAACCGCGCACCCATGCGATCGCCGGTTTTCGCAATGTCCAACAAGTGCAAGATAACGCGATCGCCGCAGAAATGCAGCTTTCGGAGGCAGAACTAGAGGAGATTGAGGCGATCGGCTCCACCGTTACAGATTACCTAGAATATGACCCCGTTCTCTGGGCTTTT
Organism: Roseofilum sp. Guam; assembly: GCF_017746735.1. Taxonomy (NCBI): domain Bacteria; kingdom Bacillati; phylum Cyanobacteriota; class Cyanophyceae; order Desertifilales; family Desertifilaceae; genus Roseofilum; species Roseofilum sp. Guam. The sequence goes on from NZ_JAGHZN010000019.1 coordinate 86,063, forward strand.
TGATGCACTGCGATCGTGCCCTCTTGACATCTAAGTGAGATTCAGGCTTTTCCGCTTGCATACTATTGATCGATCGAGTCGGGTAAAACTTGGAATATTAGGGTATTCCTTAAGGTTTCCATTGACTATAGGGATGGTTCGCTAAATAAGAGTTAAAATAACGGTGATCTTCGGAAACTTCTTGACCGACCCATTCGGGTAATTCAATGTCTTGATTGGCATCGGCGAGTTCAACTTCTGCCAGAATTAATCCTTGATTTTCTCCAGCGAATTCATCAATTTCCCAAACCATGCCACCCCAATTTAGGGTATAGCGAATTTTGTCGATTTGGGGGCGATCGCACAAATACTCTAGCATTTCCTGAGCATCTTCTAAGGGAATTGGATATTCATATTCTAAGCGATGAATGCCAGAAGACCCAGAGGCTAAGGATTTCAGGGTTAAGTAGCCGCGATCGCCAGCAATCCGCACACGAACGGTCTGATGATTTTGAGTGCGAATATAACCTTGGTGATAGTGGGTGGCTGTACCTAATCCACGCCAACTTTCCCCATTTACTAGAAATTTGCGTTCAATTTCAATCGCCATAATATTAAGGAATTTAAGAAAAGGGGAAAATCTGATTTTCCCTATTGCCTATTGCTAGAGGACCTCCTCCCTAACTTATCACAGAGCGCTATAATCTACGCTGTAGACTCTAGACCTTAAATGAAGACTGATTATGTTTAAAGACTGGACTTCTGATGATTGGATTAATCATATTGCGTTTATAGTGACGATCGCCATTTTAGTCTGGTCGTTTCTCTAAACGGCTAGAAATTCCTGAATCACATCTTGACTGAGTTCTTCAGTTGGCCCGGAGGCAACAATCCCCCCTTTCTGCATGGCGTAATACCAGTCAGCTTGACGGACAAAGTGCAGATGCTGTTCAACCAGGAGTACAGAGATCCCTGTCGTTTCAATAATTTTACGCACGGCTGCTTCAATTTCGAGGATAATCGAGGGTTGAATGCCTTCAGTTGGTTCATCAAGAACCAGGAGTTGCGGACGGCCCATGAGAGCGCGGGCGATCGCCAATTGTTGTTGTTGTCCTCCACTCAAGTCCCCTCCCATGCGCCATAACATGCTCTCTAGAACGGGAAATAGCTCGTAAATATAGGGGGGGATCTCCTTCTTTTTCCCTGCACGTCCAGACTCCAAACCTAGGAGCAGGTTTTCTTTGACGGTGACTCTGGGGATAATCTCCCGACCTTGGGGCACATACCCAATACCGAGTTTAGCGCGGCGATCGGGGGACAGACCGACAATACTTTGCTTTTCTAAATAAATATCACCACTGCGAGGTTTTAACACTCCCATAATGGTCTTGAGCAGGGTCGTTTTCCCCACCCCATTACGACCAATTAAACAGACCATTTGGCCCGGTTTCACTCCTAAGTCCACATTCCGTAGAATATGACTTTCTCCATAATAAACATTCAAGCCAGATACCTTTAAAATGGGTTGGGAGGATAGGTCTTGGTTCATGATTATAGTGCTTCAAGCTGGTAAGGGGTAATGGGGAAACTGTCTAGATTGATCGCCTATGATCTGTGATGTCCTGCTTTATAGCGAATCTATTGACTTCGGATCGTCTGATTCTGATTGTCCGAGGTAGACTTCAATCACCCGTGGATCGTTTTGCACCTCTTCTATGGAGCCTTCACAAAGTACAGAACCTTGGTGTAAGACGGTGACTTTACGGGCAATTTGGCGGACGAATTCCATGTCATGCTCAATGACAATAATGGAGTGACTTTCAGCTAAACTCAGTAATAAATCTCCGGTTTGTTCCGTTTCTTCATCAGTTAACCCCGCAACCGGTTCATCGACTAATAAAAGATCGGGGGATTGGGCGACTAACATGCCAATTTCTAAGCGTTGTTTTTCCCCATGGGATAAGAGAGCCGCTTGAATATCGCCCTTCAGGGAAAGTCCGGTAATCTCGAGCAGGTGATTCAGGCGCTGGCGATCGCTCCCTGGAGGACGACTCAAGAGCGTCGAAAATACGTTCTTATTAGGATTACAGCTTAGTTCCAGGTTTTCCCTTGGGGTGAGATTCAGATAAACTCGTGGGGTTTGAAACTTGCGACCAATGCCTAAACGGGCGATTTGATGTTCAGCTAAACGGCGAGTATTCAGACCTTTGAAATGAACTTGTCCGGTTGTGGGCTGAGTTTTGCCTGTAATCACATCTAGAAACGTAGTTTTTCCCGCTCCATTCGGACCAATAATCACCCGAAGTTCCCCGGGTTCCATACTAAAATTAAGTTGATTCAGCGCCCTAAAGCCATCAAAATCAACAGTTAAATTTTCAATCTCTAGAATAGCGTTGCTCATGATTTTTCTTCAAACTGTTCCCGCTCTCTTTGCACTTCCGGGTCTTGGTCTAAACTGGGATAAGTCACGACGTTTTTGTTGCCCAAACGTGCTTGTATCCAATTCCAGCCATCGGTTCTCAACCACCCCACAACCCCACTAGGCAATACCATCACCACAATTAAGAATAATGCTCCTTGGAAAAACAGCCAAATTTCTGGAAATTGTTCGCTTAATCCACTGCGGGCAAAGTTAACCAAAAGCGCCCCTAAAATTGCACCAACTAAACTTGCTCTTCCTCCCACAGCAACCCAGATCACCATTTCAATTGAGAAAGCAATATCCATCGCTTTGGGAGAAATGATACCGGTTTGTAGGGTAAATAAGGCCCCAGCTAATCCAGCTAATCCAGCAGAAATAGCAAACACGAGAACTTTGTAACCGGTCGGGTTATAACCCGAAAAACGCACTCGACTTTCATCATCGCGAATAGCAATTAAGAGACGACCGAAGCGACCGCTTGTCAGCCAACGGCACAGGGCATAAGTTAGGGCTAAAAAGAGGATAGTAATCAGATAAAATCCGACTTGAGTTTTCGGGTCGTTGACAGTAAAGCCCAGGAGAGTTTTAAAGTCGGTGAGGCCATTAGTTCCATTAATCAGTTTTTGTTGACCATTGAAAAAGTTGAAGAATACAATGGTTGAGGCTTGGGTGAGGATAGAAAAGTAAACTCCGCGAATGCGATTTCGGAAGACTAAATAACCTAAAAATCCTCCTAATAATGCCGGAACCAAGATAACGGCTAAAGCAGCGATTGGAAAGGGGCCAAAAGGTTCCCAAAACCAGGGAAGTTCTGTGACTCCATAGAGAGTCATAAATTCGGGCAGTTGAATACTGGAGTCGGGAGGAATTTGTAGTTTCATATGCATGGCAATCGCATAACCTCCCAGGGCAAAAAATACACCATGCCCCAAACTCAACAGTCCCGTGAAGCCCCAAATGACATCGATACCGAGAGCAACAATAGCTAAAGCTAGAAATCGCCCCAATAGGTTTAACCGAAAGGGAGACAGGATAAACGGCATGAGGATCATTAAGATTAGGGCAATAGCAATGACCAATCCTAATTCGATCCACAGGTTTTGGCGACGTTTTTTTTGTTGAGCAATTCGACCAACTTCTAAAGGGCTTTTTAACATCTAAGGTGACTTCAGTTCGTCATATAAAACGGGTTTCATCTGTATGGGTTTTACCGCAGCATAGATGTTTAAAACTGTGTAGCTCGTTACGCCCAATGCACCCGTGTAATATCCTAGACTATCTTGTCCTTTCCAAAATGTAAACTTAAAACCTAGACGGGCTTTGCGATCTGAGGATAAGGGGTTAAACGCTAGAGCAATCGCTTCCTGTTGTTGACTATCAATAAGGTGAGCAAGGAGATCATCAAGGACGCTATGGGCTAATAAATCGGGGTAGAAGCGATCGCCGCTCATATAAGGCTGAAAATAGGGATCGTTCGGGTCAATTTTATCACCATTTAACTTAATTTGGCTTAAGCTTATTTTTTGGGTTTGCAAGTGGTAGCGATCGCCTTTTCCTAAATAACTGAGTCGAATGCCATCAAGATTGAATTCGGGGATTTTGGGGTCATCATAGGACTCTGATAAATCCATTACTAGTACCCCTTGATCGCCAATGACTTCGGCTTCATCATTTTGCACTACGAGAGCCGTATTTTCATCAATACCAAATCCCAGTTTATAACCAATAGTTTGCATAATGACGAGCGATCGCCCTAACCGTCCTCGGACTAAAAAATGCTGATCGACAAAAAAATCTGGGCCAATAAAGCCTAACCCTCGATTAATTTCTCTTCCCCAGTGAACCCCAAATTTCATCACATCTAAAATATCAGGAGGATGGCGAAACATGGTAGTACTCATGATCGCTGCTCCCGCACTGGTTCCAGCAACCACACCTCCTTGACGATAAATCTCCCAAATGACATCGAGCATAGGGGTATGTCCACCCGATTCTGCATACAAAGCTTGGGTAATATAGGACTGATCTCCACCCGTGAAAAAGACCCCATTACATTCACGAACTTGAGCTAACAGTTGGGGGTCATAAACGGCTTCTCGGTAATCTACATCACGATTTTTTACCGCTACCGGAATGGCGATCGCTTCTGCACCCTGTTCATTTAAAGCGTTAACTGTATAATTGGTCTTTTGAGGATTACGACTTGCTGTCGGAAAAACTGCAATTTTAGCCCCTTTTCCCCCGGATAATTCCACAATTCGCTTCCATATTTCATGATTATTATACCGGAGTGCTCCCCCAATAATCACTAGCGATCCAGCCGGTTTAGAGACTTCAGACATCTGTTTACTCAGTCAGCTAACGGTCATCTTCTCGAAAGATACGAATAGAGACCCCATTTTACCGGAAAAGGGATGGATGACCCACATAGATTCCTGTCTTTGAGGATAGAATGCCACATTCTATCCTCTTTTTTTCGAGATTAAGCTAACTTTTAACACCTCTGTGTCATTCCCTCAGCCATCAACTGTAATACTCCAATTACCAAGGCGAACCAATCATCGTAAACCCTGACCAATAATAGGGATGGGCTAAATGTCGCTCTGGCACATTGGCTAATACTGAAGGCAGAGAAACATTTCCACCTCGAGTAGCCCGTAATTGTCCCGCTTCAATACGCACTTGACCCCTAAGCATAGCAAGCTGTGCCTCTCGGAGAGCATCGGATTTAAGCTGGGCATTCCTCAAGTAATCATAGAATTGGGTCATCAGGGCTAATGTCCCTTCATCAGAAACATACCAAAGACTCGCTACAGCCGTTTTCACCCCCGCTTGTACGGCCAATCCTGCAAATCCTAACTCTGCGGATGGATCGCCAACTGCGGTACGACAGGCACTTAAGACCAATAGTTCAACTTGGGGATTATCCCATCCTAATGTTCTTAAATTATCTAAGGTCAGTTGTTCATTCCACAGTTGAATATAAGAATTTTTAGGAGATCCAGCCTTGAATTCAGCATGGGTCGCTAAATGCACGATCGCCGAAGGGGAAAACTGGCGTTGAGACATCAAGTTATTGAGAGTAAAGTCGTTATTTAAAAAGGATTTGCCTCTCCATAAATCTTTCGTGATCGTATCAAGCTCGATAGGAACTGCGGGTAAAGGTTCTTGTTGACTAAACTGAGAGGCTCCAAAGGCTAGGACTTCGGCATTTTCTAAGGATTGGTATCGGGTATCGGTGAGCAATAGCGAAGGAATTAATCCCAAATTATATTTCTCTACTAGAAATTGTTCGCCATCATGCAGAGCTGCCACAGGGAGCGATCGCAATCCCACATCCATACTGAAGACTAAAACATCTGCTCCAACCTCTTCTAACTGATCTTCTATGGGTGCAATTAACCATTGATAGAGTTTTTGTGCATAGGGCAAATAACTGGTGCTATTGCGTTTACGAGGATTGGTCAATTCGCCTCTGAAGTTTTGGATCGCTTCGAGTAACTCCTCTCGTTTTGCCTCTGGAACACTGGTGTAGATTGAATCTCCTCTCGGAGTGACTAAGATTAAATCCAGTTGATCGGGTCGAGCGATCACATAAGAAATCACAGTTGTTTTGCCAGTCAGTTCCTCAATTTCAGCTAGACGCTCTTGGAATTTTTCGACAGACTGAACAGTCTCATCAACTTCATATTCTTCTCCAGTATAAACGGATAATTCATCACTAAATAATCCATCAATGGATAACACCGCATCATTGAAATAGCCAGCATCTATCTCCGTATGCACATTGGCTCGTGCCTCTCTCAACCCTTCTACACGAGCAACTCGGTCAGCGGCAGGAGCATTTGGGCTGGGTTGGCCAGCGTCCTGGCCTTCTTCTCCCTGAGCACTAGGTTGTCGGGGGCCGGGTTGGTCTTCTGCGGGTTCAGGGCCAGCTTGGGGTTGCGATCTCTCTTGGGGTTCTCTATCTGGAGCAGGAGCGCGATCTCCTCCAGGACCATCGGAACCGGGTTCACCAAAATTACCTCCAGGACCATCGGAACCGGGTTCACCAACATCTCCTCCAGGACCATCTCCTTGTGTTCCCAAGTCACTCTCTGGCCCAAAATTGCCCAACTGCTCATTCAAAGATACAGAATTCTCTAAACCTTCTCTACTGGTATTTAGCCGATCAACATTCTCCCCAAACTCTTGTGGGGCAGAATTAGTAGGGGTATTCAAGTTACCATCTTGGGGAGGTTGTTCTCCTGTTGGAGGTTGTTCTCCTGTTGGAGGTTGTTCTCCTGTTGGAGGTTGTTCTCCTGTTGGAGGTT